>CAZSNH010000207.1:0-5607 GCA_964607855.1 uncultured Hyphomicrobium sp.
CACCGCGGCGACCGCGACGACCGGGGTTGAAGCCGGAAGACCCTCGACGATGAGCCGCTCGGATAGCTCGCCAGACGTCCGCCCGCCCATGTAGACAATGAGCGTCGTCGATGGGTGAGCGAGCCCGCGCCAGTCCAAGTCCTCCGGAAGTGCGCCGTTGCGTGCGTGTCCGGTGATGAAGCGCAGCGACTGTGCCGCGTCGCGATGGGTGAGCGATATTCCGAGTGCGGCGGCCATGGCGGATGCCGACGTGATACCGGGCACGATCGAAACTTCGATCCCGTTCGCTTCGAGCATGGCGATTTCTTCGCCGGCGCGCCCGAAGATCATCGGGTCTCCGGCCTTAAGGCGCACGACATGCTTTCCCTGAAGGGCGAGCTTCAACATCATGTCGTTGATGTCTTCCTGGCGACAGGAAGGCCGATGTCCGCGTTTGCCGACCAGCATGCGCTTCGCCTCGCGGCGGGTAAGATTGAGAACGTCATCCGAGACGAGCGCATCGAACAGGATGACGTCGGCCGATTGAAGGGCCTTGACGGCTTTCAGCGTTAGAAGCTCCGCATCGCCGGGTCCTGCTCCCACCAGGCTGACGCGGCCGCAGCGCTGACGACCCGGGTCAGACGGCTTCCTTGACGCGGTGCTCATGCACGAGCCTCCCGATCTCGGCGCGGCAAGAGCCGCAGTTGGTTCCAGCCTTTAACTTGGCGCTCACGGCCTCGACCGAGAGGCTGCCGCCCCGCGTTATGGCTTCGACGATCTCGTTGACGCCCACTTCGAAACACGCGCACACGATGGCACCCCGATCCTTCTCGGAAGCCCCCGCACGTCCGGAAAGGATGGAAAAGCGATCGCGCGGGCTCGCAACCGGATGTGCGAGCCGATCGGCAGCCCAACCGCGCGCAACGGAAACAGGCTCGCGCGCGATGAAGAGAGCTCCCACCAATTTGTCGGCTTCGAAGGCGGCAAAGCGGCACTGACCCGTTGCTTTATCGTGGAATGAAATGACGTCGTCCGTATCACCCGCCGTGACGCCAAGCAGAGTGGGCGCGAACTCGTCCCAATCCGCGGGTTCAGCACGTCCCGCAAGCTCGACCCGCCAGCCCGACTTTGCCGGGGCCAATGCCCAGTAGTCGGCGATCCTCGTCGAAGGAGGCGCGCGCATGACGGCAAACCCATACCAGGCCGCCTCGAAACGCGTGATGGATGCGGGCGCGGCCTTGAGCTCTGGCTGGCCGGAGACGGGGTCTGTCATTGCCCCGACGAGTGCGTCGATGCGCGCCAAACTCGCATACTGGTCCGTCCAGTGGATCGGCACGAAAAGTGACCCCAACCGCTGGCGATCGGTAATAAGTACACGTGCGACCGCCTTGCCGTGCGGGCTTGTGATCTCGGCAAGGGCCGCATCGGAAAGACCGAGGCGTTCGGCATCAGAGGGGTGAATTTCAACGAACGGTTCGGCGATGTGACTCATAAGACGCGCCGTTTTAGCGGTGCGCGTCATGGTATGCCACTGGTCTCGAACGCGCCCTGTGTTGAGCACGAAGGGGTAATCGCGCGACGGTGCTACGCCAGGGGCCCGATAGACGACCGGCACGAAACGCGCGCGCCGGTCGGGCGTGTAGAAATGTCCGTTCGCGAAGAACCGCGTCGTTTCAACTCCTCTTCCGGCAGGCTGAGGCCATTGGAAAGGTTCCAATGCCGCATATCCGGCAGCAGAGATATCAGAGTAGGCACTGATATCGAGATCGCGCGTACCAGCATTCTCCGCTCCCGTGAGACGGGCGTACTCAGCGAAAATTTCCGACGCACTCTCCCACGCGAACGCTTCGGCAAAGCCCATGCGCCTGCCCACTTCAGCCATTTGCCACCAGTCTGGTTTGGCCTCCCCAGGAAGCGGCAGGAACGCACGCTGGCGCGAGATGCGCCGCTCGGAATTGGTGACGGTGCCGTCCTTTTCGCCCCATGCGGCGGAGGGCAAAAGAACATGCGCGTACCTTGTCGTATCGGTATGGCGCATGACGTCGGACACGACAACAAAGGGGCAAGCCGCAAGTGCGGCCGCGACGTTGTTTGCTTCCGGCATGCTGTCGACGGGGTTCGTCGCCATGATCCAGACGGCCTTGATGCGCCCGTCAGCAACGGCCTGGAACATATCGACGGCCTTGTGACCCTGAGTGGCGGCAATACGCGGCGAGTTCCAGAACGATTGCACGATGCGACGATGCTCGGCATGACCAAGTTCCATGTGGGCTGCCAGCATGTTGGCAAGGCCGCCGACCTCGCGCCCACCCATGGCGTTGGGCTGGCCGGTGACCGAGAACGGCCCCATGCCGGGTTTGCCGATGCGCCCGGTCGCGAGATGGCAATTGAGGATTGCATTCACCTTGTCGGTGCCCGCGCTCGATTGATTGACGCCCTGGCTGTAGACGGTGACGGTGCGTTCCGTGGCCGAGAAGAGCGCGTAGAAGGCGGTGATCAGCGGCTCGGCGAGGCCTGTAATTGCCGTTAACTCTGCAAGGCTGCCTGCCCGGGCGACGTCGAGTGCTGCGCCTAGTCCCATCGTATGCGCGTCGATATAAGCACGGTCAAAAGCACCATTGCGGTCCAGGTGTTGCAGGAGGCCATTGAAGAGCGCCACATCGGATCCCGGCGCAATGGCGAGATGCATGTCGGCAATTTCGCACGTTGCAGTGCGCCGGGGATCGATCACGACCACCTTCGTTCCGCGTTTTTCCTTGGCCGCGGCAAGTCGCTGAAACAGAATCGGGTGGCACCAGGCGAGGTTGGAGCCGACGAGCACGACGAGATCGGCTTCGTCGAAGTCCTCGTACGAGCCGGGCACGGTGTCGGACCCTAAAGCGCGCTTGTGGCCGGCGACGGAGGAGGCCATGCAGAGGCGCGAGTTGGTGTCGATGTTTGCCGAGCCAATGTATCCTTTCATCAACTTATTGGCGACGTAATAGTCTTCGGTGAGGATCTGTCCGGAAACGTAAAAGGCGACCGAGTCGGGGCCGTGCTCGGCTATTGTCTCGCTGAAGCGCCGCGCGACGAGTTCGAGCGCCCTATCCCAGCTCGCGCGCTCGCCATTAATCAGTGGATGGAGCAGCCGCCCGTCCAGCGACAAAGTTTCGCCGAGTGCGGAGCCCTTGGAACAAAGCCTGCCGAAATTTGCGGGATGCCTGGGGTCGCCCGCGATCACCGCCGTGCCGTCGCAATTCGGCGTTGCCAGCACTCCGCATCCGACGCCGCAGTAGGGACACGTCGTACGGACCGGGCTAAGCGGCACACTTCCGTCAAGCGGCATTTCGGGCCATCACGGCTGCTCGGTCGAGAAGGATTCGGCCTGCCTCGACGCGCAGAGCTATGGTCTTCACGGCGCCTTTATCGGCGCCCTGCGCTTCACCGGTCTCGAGGCTGATCACCCAATTGTGCAACGGGCACGTCACCGCCTTGCCATGCACGATGCCCTGTGAAAGCGGCCCGCCCTTGTGCGGACAGCGATCCTCGATTGCAAAGGCCTCGTTCTCCGCCGTGCGGAAGACGGCCACGCATCCCAAGGCTGTTTTGACGACACGAGCTCCGCGCAGCGGGATGTCACTGATGTCACCGATGTCGATCCAAGCCTTCTCGATCATGCTCATTGGGCCGCCTCCCGGATCGTGAGATCTGCTATTGGATTGAACTCGTGGGCGTCTTTGCCGCGCACGCGTTCCGCCCAAGGATCGACTTGGGCAAATTTCTGAGAATATACGAAGCGTTCGAACAAGGCCTTGCGCCGTTCCACGTCGCTCATCACTTGCTTCTTGATGGTGTCGAGACCGACACGCTTCGCCCATTTATAGATGCGTTCGAGATAGCGGCCCTGCTCGCGATAGAGCTGCACCAGAGCGGCGATGACTTCGACCGCCTCATTTTCAGTTTCGACGTGCCCCAAGACATCCGTGCCCTTGATGTCGAGACCGGCAGCGCCCGCGAAGTGAATGTCGAAACCGGATTCGACGCAGATCACGCCAACGTCCTTGCACGTCGCCTCAGCGCAGTTGCGCGGACATCCCGAGACCGCCATCTTGACCTTGGCGGGCGTCCATGACCCCCACATGAATTTCTCGATCCTGACGCCAAGAGCCGTGCTGTCCTGGGTGCCGAAGCGGCACCACTCCTTGCCGACGCAGGTTTTCACCGTGCGAAGGCCCTTGGCGTAAGCGTGGCCTGAAACCATTCCGGCATTGTTGAGATCGGCCCAAACGGCGGGCAGATCCTCCTTCTTCACTCCAAGAAGGTCGATGCGCTGTCCGCCGGTGACCTTGACGGTCGGGATCCTGAACTTGTCGGCAACGTCGGCGATGGCACGCAGCTCAGCAGGTGTGGTCAAGCCTCCCCACATCCGCGGCACGACGGAATAGGTGCCGTCCTTTTGGATGTTTGCATGCACGCGTTCATTGATGAATCGGGATTGTCCGTCGTCACGGTATTCGCCGGGCCAGGTGGCCAGCATGTAGTAGTTGAGAGCGGGGCGGCATTTCGCACAGCCACAGGAGGTTTTCCACTCGAGCGCCTGCATCAGGTCAGGAATGGCCTTGAGCTCTTTGGCGACGATCAAGCGTCGCACGTCATCATGACCGAGCTTTGTGCACGAGCACATCGGTTGAACGGTTGAGGTGCTATAGGTCTCGCCTAGCGTCAGCCTCATAAGCTGCTCGACGAGGCCCGTGCATGATCCGCAAGAAGCCGAAGCCTTTGTGTGCGCACGCACGTCGTCGAGCGTCTTGAGCCCCTGTGTGCTGATGGCGCTGACGATTTTGCCCTTGCAGACGCCGTTGCAGCCGCAGATTTCCGCTTCATCTGGCAATGCTGCAACGGCCGCCGTAGGGTCCAGGGTCGCGCCTCCGGCGTAGTTTGGACCGAAGATGAGAGTTTCGCGCATCGCCGTCACGTCGCTCCCCTTCTTAAGGAGATCGAAGAACCATGCGCCATCGGCCGTGTCACCGTAGAACACCGTGCCAATCAGTCTGCCGTCTTTGAGGACCAAGCGCTTGTAAATGCCTCGTGCTGCGTCGCGGAGAACGATTTCTTCGCGGTCCTCGCCGTCTGCAAAATCGCCTGCTGAAAAGAGATTGATGCCGGTCACCTTGAGCTTGGTCGCGGTTGCGCTTGGCGTGAATGCAGCCGCCCTTTCGCCCATGAGCTGGGAGGCGACAACGCTGGCCATTTCGTAGAGGGGGGCGACGAGGCCGAACGTCTGACCATGAACCTCTGCGCATTCTCCGAGTGCAAAGACGTCGGGATCGCTTGTGCGCATCGTACTGTCGACCACGATACCGCGATTGACGACGAGACCTGATTGCTTGGCGAGCCCCGCGTTTGGCTTGATGCCCACCGCCATGACGACGAGATCGGCCGGAAGTTCCGTGCCATCCTTGAGGCGCACACCCTCGACTTTCTTCTCTCCCAGGATGGCCTCGGTATTGGCGCTGGTGATAACCTTGATGCCGCGGGCTTCGACCGCACGCCGGAGCAGGTGCCCGGCAGTGGCGTCGAGCTGCTTTTCCATCAAAGTGGGCATGAGATGGACCACGGTCACATCCATGCCCTGCTCCTCAAGACCCG
>CAZSNH010000208.1:0-5591 GCA_964607855.1 uncultured Hyphomicrobium sp.
GGATCACAGCCACAACGATTGCGTGAATACAGGCCCCAATAAAAGGAAATCACCGGTCCGCGGCGCAGCAGACCGGTGAAGTTTCAAACGCAACACACTTTTCTTTTTATTGGGGAACCCGCCGGACTTATTCAGCCGCGACGGGGAGGAATTTTCCCCCGTCGAGCCTGTCGAAACCGAGCGAAGCCGCTACGGCCTGATGCATGATCTTGCCATCCTTGACATTGAGGCCGGCTGCGAGATGAGGGTCACGATCGAAGGCAGCCAGGCCCTTTTCCGCGAGCTTGATGACGAACGGCAACGTCGCATTGTTAAGTGCCTGCGCGGACGTCATTGGGACGGCCCCAGGCATGTTGGCGACACAGTAGTGAATGATGCCGTCGACTTCGAAGGTAGGCTCGGCGTGGGTCGTGGGCCGTGACGTCTCGAAGCAGCCACCCTGATCGATCGAGACATCGACCAGCACTGCGCCCTTCTTCATTCGCTTCAGCATGGCTCGCGTCACGAGCTTTGGAGCACTCGCCCCAGCAACGAGCACCGCGCCAATCACGACGTCTGCACCGAGAACCTCGTTCTCGACCGTTTCCATGGTGGAGGCAAGCGTACGCACGCGACCCTCAAACAGCTCGTCGAGCTGGCGCAGACGCGGCAGAGACTTGTCGAGAACCGACACATCCGCACCAAGACCGACCGCCATGCGGGCAGCATGAGTGCCGACAACACCGCCACCCAACACGACCACCTTGGCTGGCTTCACGCCGGGAACGCCACCCATCAGCAAGCCACGTCCGCCGGTCGGACGGCGTAGAGCAACGGCCGCAGCTTCAATGGCAAGGCGGCCTGCGACTTCGCTCATCGGTGCAAGGAGTGGGAGGCCGCCATTTGGGTCGGTCACGGTTTCATATGCGATGGCGGTAGCGCCAGATTCCATGAGAGCGCGAGCCTGATCTGGATCGGGAGCCAGATGAAGATAGGTGAAGAGGATCTGGTTCGGCTTCAGCCGCTTGCATTCGACGGCCTGGGGCTCCTTCACCTTCACGATCATGTCGGCGGCTGCGAAAACCGCCTCGGCGGTGGGTACGATCCGTGCGCCCGCCTTCACGTAGGTTTCGTCGTCGGCAAAAATTCCCGCGCCCGCGCCGGACTGAACGATGACTTCGTGGCCGCGTGCGGTGAGTTCGCGTACCGAGCCCGGGACCAAACCGACGCGGAACTCGTTGCTTTTGATCTCTGTGGGGACACCGATGCGCATCTTTCCTCTCCTGTCGCTTTGAACGGCTGAGTTGCAAAGGAGTCTGACTCAAATTGTGATCGATTAATCGGCTTTTTTCGTTGCCTTTTTACCATTTAACGCATAATATCTGCGCATATATTGAATTTGACGATGAAAAATGAAGAAAATTTCCTTAGACGCGCTCGATAGGGCCATTCTGGCGGCCCTGATGAACGATGGGCGCCTCAGTCAGGTACAGCTCGCAGAGCGCGTACCTCTATCGCCGACTGCCATAGCCCGGCGCATTCGCGCGCTTGAAGAGGCTGGCATCATCGAGGGCTACGAGGCCAAGATCAATGGCCGCGCCTTGGGCCTCGGCATGTCGATCGTTCTGCATATTTCACTCAAGAGCCAGAACGAGGAGCTCTTGATAGCTTTCGAGAAGGCCATCGCGGCGGCGCCTTCTGTTGTGTCATGTCAGCTCATGTCGGGTGAGGACGATTATCTCGTCACCGTGATGGCGCGCGATCTTGCCGACTACGAGCGAATCCACAAAGAAGAACTCTCGCGCCTTCCCGGCGTGGCGCGGCTCAAATCGAGCTTCGTCATGCGCGAGGTCACCAATCGCCCACTGCCAGCAAGCAGCTTGAACCGATGAGCGGCTTCAATTGCTTTGCGGCTCTACTCCCTCCTGAAGTGCGAGCACATGCCCCGCGAGATAGAGCGAGCCGCAGATCAAGACCCGCTTAACTCCGCCATCGAGTGCATCGATGCGTTTTAGCGCGGCCTCGATGCCGGGAGCAGCCTCGGCTAGCAGAGAAACGCGGCGCGCTGTCTCGGCGAGTGCTTCGGGTGCGAAGGGAGCTTCATGAGCGCCTGGAATAGGAACGGTCACAACGCGGCGAGCGAGGCCGCGGAAGGGTGAGAAAAAGCCCGCCGCATCCTTAAGTCCCATCATGCCCGTCACCATGTAGAGCGGCTTCTGCGAGCGCTCCTCGAATTCTGCCACTGTCTGGGCGAGCATTTGTCCCGCCGCCGGATTGTGCCCGCCATCAAGCCACAATTCGGAGCCGCGCGATAAGAGAGCAGGCAGTGGCCCGGTATCTAGGCGCTGCATTCGGGCCGGCCAGCGCACCTTAACGAGACCTTGCTCGATCGCCTTCTCGCCAAGCTTGATCGAGGTGAGATTCAAGGCCGCGGCAACAGCGGTTCCTGCATTTCCGATCTGGTGTCTTCCGGCAAGACCTGGAAGGGGAAGATCGAGCAGGTGATCCTCAAACTGAACCACGAGGCGACCGCGCTGCTCGTAGGCTTCGAAATCGGTCCCCCAGACCGTGAGCGGCGAACCAACTCGGAGAGCCTCGCGTCGGATGACTTCGAGCGCCTTCTCGTCCTGCTGAGCTACGACGCATCTGACTCCGCGCTTCAGGATGCCCGCCTTCTCGGCCGCGATCTTCGCGATCGTTGGGCCTAGCTTCTCGGCATGATCGAGCGATACCGGCGTGATGATCGTCAGCTCCGGTTTCCTAACGACGTTCGTGGCATCAAGGCGCCCACCTAATCCGACTTCGAGAATGAGCATGTCTGCGGGATGCTCTGAAAACGCCAGGAATGCTGCCGCCGTCGTGATCTCGAATTGGGTGATATCGTCCCCCGAGTTCACGGCCTGCGTGCGGGTGAGAACGTCGACCAGATCCTCCTCGTCGATGGGTCGCGCCTTTCCGGTGGAGGAGGCGATCTCGATACGTTCGTGAAATCGCAGGAGATGGGGTGAGGTGTAGACATGGACGCGCTTGCCCGCCGCCTCCAGCATCGCTTTCAAATAAGCAGTGACCGAACCTTTGCCGTTCGTTCCGGCAACGTGAACGACGGGGGGAAGTCTCTCGTGAGGATTTCCAAGCTTGGCGAGCAACCGCTCGATCCGGCCCAGCGACAAATCGATGAGCTTAGGATGGAGAAGCTTCAAGTCTGCGAGGAGCTTGTCGCTCGTCGGCATCGGCGTCGCGTCCAGTTCAGGCCTCAATGAGACAGAGCCCGTTCCGGGTGCCGCCGTCAACTGTCAGAGTTTGATTAGAGACGAAAAAGGAAGAGATGCTCTTGGATACCCGTCAATTCCGCGGCGGCTCCTTTGGCGGATTGCGCGTGCTCGCGCTATCTGCGTCGCGCCGGGACTTCTGCTCAATGCGGCTTGCTTCGAACCGCTCCTCGCCCGAGACGGGTTCGGGATCGATGACGCCCCCGTCGGACTCGCGGGCTGCCGTTTCAATCAACTTGCCGTCTACCGAGCTGCCATTCACGTAAACCTTGCTGCCGTTGAGCCGTCTGGTTCGGGCGGCCGCTTTCCCGTGTTCGCTGCCCGCCATCAGATGCCGGCAAATGCTTGCGATTGTCTCGCGCATCTTGTGGCGATGCACAACGTTATCGATCATACCGTGCTGAAGGAGATATTCGGCACGCTGGAAGCCCTCGGGCAGCTGTTCGCGAATGGTCTGCTGAATGACACGCGGACCGGCAAAGCAGATGAGCGCGCCAGGCTCTGCAATATGGATATCTCCCAGCATGGCATAGGATGCCGTGACGCCGCCTGTGGTCGGATCTGTCAGCACGACAATATAAGGAAGTCTTGCCTCCCGCATGCGCTGCACGGCAATCGTCGTGCGCGGCATCTGCATGAGGCTCATGATACCTTCTTGCATGCGCGCGCCGCCAGATGCAGCGAAAAGAATGAACGGAGCCTTGCGTTCAACGGCTCGCAGCATTCCGGTAATCACCGCTTCGCCTGCCGCCATGCCGAGCGAGCCTGCCATGAAGCGAAAGTCCTGCGCGGCGGCGACGACGAACTGACTCTCCAGAAGCCCTTCGCCGATCAGAACTGCATCATCGAGACCGGTTTCCGATTTGGCATCCTTGAGACGGTCCGTATATCGCCGGCCATCGCGGAATTTGAGCGGATCCTGAGGCACGCTGGGGGCGGCAATGCGCTCGTAGATCCCGCCGTCGAAGAGATAGCTCAAACGCAGGTCAGCGCCGATGCGCATATGATGGTTGGAGCCGGGCACCACAAATTGATTGGCCTCGAGGTCTTTGTAGAAAACCATCTGGCCGGTTTCCGGACACTTGACCCAAAGGTTGTCCGGCACTTCGCGCTTCGTGGTGAGGAAGCTGCGGATCTTCGGCCGAACGACGTTATTGATCCAGTTCACGCTTTAAGAGCTCCAGAAGTGGGTCATCCAGGCTGCATATGGTCCGCCTCAACCAGACTGCAAGGCGCCCGCCAGTGATTTAACCAGATCAAGCACGGCAGGCACCGTCTTTCCTGTCGCTTCGCCGTTCGGGCCCAGGCTTCCTTCAATGGCGTTGACGAGTGCGGATCCCACGACCACGCCGTCGGCGCCTTTGGCGATTGATCGGGCCTGCTCGGCCGTTTTTACGCCAAATCCGACCGCCACGGGAAGCTTTGTCGACTTTTTTATCCTAGCAACTTGCTTATGAACATCGTTTACATCGGGTGGCGCGGCTCCCGTGATGCCGGTAATGGAGATGTAATAGAGGAAACCCGAGGTATTGTTGAGCACGGCAGGAAGCCGCTTCGCATCCGTGGTCGGTGTCGCAAGTCTGATGAAATTCAAGCCCTTAGCGACTGCTGGCAGGCAGAGTTCCTCATCCGCCTCCGGTGGGATATCGACCACGATCAGACCGTCTACCCCAGCTTTAACCGCCTCGTCCAGAAAGGCCTCGTTGGGGAAAACATAAATCGGGTTGTAATAGCCCATGAGCACGATCGGGGTAACTTGGTCGACTTTTCGAAATTCACCGACAAGCGCCAAAGTCTTCTTCATGCTCTGGCCGGACTTGAGCGCGCGCAGGCTCGAGGCCTGTATGGCCGGTCCGTCGGCCATGGGATCAGAAAACGGCATTCCGAGTTCGATCACGTCCGCGCCTGCCGCCGGGAGGCCGAACAAAATCTTCTTCGAGGTTTCGTAATCGGGATCGCCGGCCGAGATGAAGGTCACGAGTGCAGCCCGGCCCTCCTTTTTGAGCTCGGCGAACCGTCGATCGATGCGCGTTTCCTTGGTCATATTCAGCGAGCCCCGACATGCAGGCGCGTCGCGCCGCCACGAAGGCCGTCCCTTCCGTTAGATCTTCATTCCGAGATGCTTGGCGACGGTGAACAGATCCTTGTCCCCTCGTCCGCATAAATTCATGACAAGCAAATTGGTCTTCGGCAGCTTCGGTGCCAGCTTGATCACGTAGGCGAGCGCGTGCGCGGGCTCAAGAGCCGGAATGATGCCTTCGAGCCTCGTGCAAAGCTGAAGTGCTTCGAGCGCTTCCTTGTCGGTTGCCGGAACGTATGTCACGCGGCCCGTATCCTTGAGCC
>CAZSNH010000209.1:0-5587 GCA_964607855.1 uncultured Hyphomicrobium sp.
CGATGATCTGGTCGCGGCTGGCGCCACGCCAGAAACGCTCTTGGCGTGGCTGAGACAGCACCGCATCGAGGAAGTCGACTGCGCGGTGCCGGATATCGCCGGTGTCGCGCGCGGCAAGACCATGCCGGCGGAGAAATTCGTCAAGCTCGACGCCGTGCATCTGCCGATCTCGATCTTCCATCAGACCATCACCGGCGACTATGTCGGTTTTGAAGAGGACGGTCAGGCGCTCTATGCCGAGAGCGACCTCATGATGGTGCCAGATTTAACGACGATCCGGCCGGCACCATGGGCGTCGAGCCCGACCGCTCAAGTCATCCACGACGCCACATGGCAAAATGGAGAACCGGTCGAAATCGCGCCCCGCAACGTGCTGAAACGCGTGGTCGGCCTTTATCAGAAAGAAGGCTGGATGCCGGTCGTGGCGCCCGAGCTCGAGTTCTATCTCACCAAGACGAACCCGGACCCCGACTATCCCTTGGAACCGCCCACGGGACGCTCCGGCCGTCCTGGTGCCGGGCGCCAAGCTTACAGCCTCGGTGCCGTCGACGAGTACGATAAGATCGTAGATGACATTTACGATTATGCCGAGCGCCAATATCTGAAAATCGACACCATCATTCAGGAAGGCGGCGCAGCACAGCTCGAAATCAACCTCGTGCACGGCGACCCTGTCGATCTTGCGGACCATGTCTTCCTTTTCAAACGCACGATCCGCGAAGCGGCCTTCACCCACAATTGTTATGCAACCTTCATGGCGAAGCCCCTGGCTCATCAGCCGGGCAGTGCCATGCACATCCACCAGAGCGTAACCGACGTCAGAACCGGCAAGAACATTTTCACGCAGGAAAATGGCGAGCCAACCAAGCTCTTCTTCCACTTCCTGGCGGGCCAACAACAATATCTCCCTGCCGCGACCTGCCTGCTTGCGCCTTACGTGAATTCCTATCGCCGGCTCGTTCCGGGTGGCGCGGCGCCCATCAATGTCGAATGGGGCAACGACAACCGCTCGGCCGGCCTGCGCGTACCGATCTCACCCGACTACGCCCGGCGTGTCGAAAATCGTCTCGCGGGCGCCGACACCAATCCCTACCTCGCGATCGCTGCGAGCCTCGCTGCCGGATTTCTCGGCATCAAGAAGAAGCTCGAGCCGAGAGCACCTGTCGTCGGCAACGCGTACCGGAACGATCACCAGTTGCCGCGCGGCCTGCTCGAAGCGCTGCTGGACTTTGAAGAGTGCAAGGATCTCCACGAAATCCTCGGTAAGCGCTTCTGCCACGTTTATCTCGAGTTGAAACGCAGCGAATTCGAGGAGTTCATGCGCGTCATCAGTCCGTGGGAGCGTGAACATCTGCTGCTCAGCGTGTGAGGTGCTACCCCGCTATTCGCAGGCTAACCTTGCCACTTAACCCTTTCTGACAATCGAAGCAGGCCAGCCTTGAGGCGGCAATTTAGTGAGATTAGACTTCGCGAGATACTTGGCATTCTGAGAAGCGGGTGCAAAGGGGAGCATGCGATCTCTCAGTGACGCGTTGCATCGGCTAGGACTTACGCACGCGCAGTTCGCGCGCCTCGTGGGCGTTAGCCCTCATCAGGTTCGAGCCTGGGCTGCCTCCGAGGCGAAAATCCCCGGCCCCGTTCGCGCATTTCTCATTCTTCTTGAGTCGTCCGGAGGCCGGGCCGCTCATTGCGCAATTCCGCTCGCCGATGGCATTTACGCCATCCAATTCGAGGCATCCGATTCAGAAATCGGTCATGCGACGGCTGCGCTGCGCAAGGGCGCTATCTTTGGGTCGGATCGCGAGGGCGGCATCTTCTCGGGCCATTACCAGTTCGATGCCGCCCGCAACCTCAATCGGATCGACATTCGCTTCTTTGTTCCCCCGGGTGGTTCTCTCGTCACTGGATTTTCTGCTGGCCCCGAGGGAGATGCCGTGGATATTGTCGGAGAGTTCGGGAACCTCGACACTCGCCCTGTCATCAAACTCAATGTCGGAGAAGTGCCTCTCGAGGTCGAACTGAACTATCTCGGTCCGCTGCCCAACTGACATTAAGCCGAATGACAAAGGAGAAGAGCGCAGAGACACGCCGGGTACTTCTCGGCGAGGTCGGACCCGCCCACGGCATCCGCGGCGAGGTCATCATCAAGACGTTCACCGCGGAAGCTGAGAGCATTGCATCCTACGGCGACCTCGAGAACGAAAGCGGCGACCGGAAATTTACAATTCATCCCGTGCGCATTTCTTCGAAGGGTCTCATCGCACTTATTGCCGGCGTCGATGACCTCACGGCGGCCGAAAAACTGCGCGGTATGAAACTCTACGTCGCTCGGGACCGATTGCCCGAAACGAACGCCGGCGAGTTCTATCATTCGGACCTAATCGGCTTGCGGGCCATCGAACCCTCGGGTGCACCGATCGGTAGCATTACGGGCGTCCATAATTTCGGAGCCGGCGACATTCTTGAGGTGAAATTCGACGCCACGGGCATGACCGAATTCCTCCCCTTTAACGGACAAGTGTTTCCCGACGTGAACCTTGTCGACAAAACGATTATTCTCATAATGCCGGCGATGTCTGAAATTGGCGAGGGAAGCAACGCCGATCGCGATCGAGACGGCTAGATTGCTTCGCCGCGCAGAAGCCGGGGCAATTCGCCGGAGATTCCCGCCGCCTCCTTGACGAGCAGACCCTTGACGCTTGGCAACCGGTTCACCACGCCCAGCCCGAAATCGCGAACCGCGCGCCGAATCGTGCCATCGTTCGAAAATGTGCGATTGAGCCCATCGAACGCGAAAGCAGCCGTTGCCGAATCGAACCGCCGCCAGCGTTCATAGCGGCAAAGCGAATCCCAATTGCCGAAATCGAGCCCAATGCGCGCGGCCTCCGCGAGAACCTCAGCCAGCGCTGCGGCATCGCGAAGAGCGAGATTGAGACCCTGACCGGCAAGCGGGTGAACGACATGGGCCGCATCTCCAATCAGAGCGAAACGCGGAGCGACATACGACCTCGCAAGGTGCAGCTCGAGCGGCCACGCCTGGCGCTCTCCAACGAGTTTCACTTCCCCAACGCGCCCGCCGGCGCGCTTCTCGACTTCAGATAGGAAGTCCGCGTCGGAGAGAGCGAGGATGCGTTGGGCCTCAATTTCGTCTTCGCTCCACGTGATGCACGAGCGATCGCCGGGCAGAGGCAGGATTGCGAATGGTCCCCCCGGAAGAAAATGCTGGATCGCAGTTTCTCCGTGCGGCCTTGTATGCTCAATGAGAGTGACGATGCCTATCTGCCCATAAGGCCAACCGACAGACTTGATCCCGGCCATTTCGCGCAGGGGCGAGCGCTTGCCGTCGGCGGCAACGAGCAGCAGAGACTTGATGTGATCGCCCGTTGAAGTTCGGGAGACGACGGCGTGCCGATCCGCTTCGAAGCCCATGATCGATGCCGGAGCGATGACCGTGATCGACGGCTCATTCTTGAGCCAGGATTCGAGAACGCGCTGAAGAGTGGCCGCAGGAAGTATGTAGGAAGCAGGCTCTCCATCCCCGAGAATGTTGTCATAGCTCAAGAGAAGGGGGCGAATTCCGGCCTCGAGTCCTGAGTCCGAGATTTCAATCCGCGCCACCTTCTGGGCTTCATGCGCCATCGTCGGCCAGAATCCCAGCGCATCGAGCATGCGCTTTGCAGCGGCCGTAATCGCAAAGGCACGCGCATCCGGCTTCGCGGACGCATCGAGCGGGAAACGCTCGATGATCGCCACCCGGACGTCACCGCCGAATGCAGCATTAAGGGCGCGCGCAAGCAGGATGCCGGCAAAGCTGCCGCCGGAAATAAGGACGTGGTAATCGAGCTTCGCGCGATGTGCGGGCGATTTCGCCATTGTAAGTCTCTTCCTACCTTGACTTGAGAGGCTGGCTCGCGTCCGTAGTATTTGAGGTATCTGGGCTTACATCGCATACACCGGGGGAGCATGTCTAACACAGCCCATGACAATACGGGGGCGCTGGCGGGGTTACTGTCAGTGCTGGACATCGAGCCGATGTCCGAAACAGCCTTTCTCGGGCGAAGCCCGCGCGACGGCTGGCAACGGGTCTATGGCGGACAGGTGCTCGGCCAGGCTCTCGTTGCCGCAGGTCGTACAGTCGATGAGAAAAGAGCGGCTCATTCCCTTCATGCCCACTTCCTCATTGGCGGCGAGCCGTTGCACCCGATCGATTACGACGTCGAACGCACGCGCGATGGCCGTAGCTTCTCTACGCGGCGCGTCAGGGCTTCTCAGCATGATCGGCTTATTTTCACCATGACCGCTTCCTTTCACGTGCCGGAGGATGGCTTCGATCACGAAGCGGAAATGCCAAAGGCGCCACCGCCCGATGAACTCCCCGCAGCCGAAAAGGTGATGGCTCCATACATGAATCAATTGCCGGAAGTGATCCGGCGCTATTGGATGGGGGAGCGGCCGATCGAAATGCGCCCGGTCGATATGTCGAGATATCTCGACCGGCGAAAGCGGCGGCCGCAGCAGCTCATATGGCTTCGCGCCAACGGCAAGCTTCCCGACGACTTGAGACTGCACCAGAGCGTACTTGCCTACGCATCCGACTTCACATTGCTCGACACGGCGCTCATTGCCCACGGACGACTTCTCTTCGATTCCGATCTGCAACTCGCAAGTCTTGACCATGCACTCTGGTTTCACCGGCCATTCCGCGCTGATGATTGGATCCTCTACGCCCAGGACAGCCCGAGCGCCTATGGCGGGCGTGGATTCTGCCGGGGCAGCATGTTCAGTCGTGAAGGACATTTAATCGCTTCAACTGCCCAAGAGGGCGTCATGCGCAAAAAGCAAATCTAATGCTGCCTATTTCTTGAGCTATTGATAGAGTCTGCATAATTATTGTGCTTTTTATGCTGGTTCCGAGAGAGTCTTGCAAAGACTATCACAAAATAAATTCTTTAAAATCATATACTTACATTCAAGCTTTCAACTTGGCACGAGCTTTGAGTTCTTGATACGCCGCGGTCCGGATCAGCTGATCCGTGGCCTCATTTTGTGGCTTCGCCGTCGCAAACGGCGACGGGATCAACGCTAGGGGGTGCCAGAGCATGAAACTCATCACAGCCGTCATCAAGCCCTTCAAGCTCGAGGAGGTGCGCGCAGCGCTCACCGATATGGGCGTGCAAGGCATGACTGTCACAGAGGTCAAAGGTTACGGCCGTCAGAAAGGGCATACGGAGATCTATCGCGGCGCCGAATACGCCGTGAGTTTCTTGCCCAAGGTCAAGATCGAGGCTGTCGTTTCGACGGCCGATGCGCCGAAAGCCGTCGAGGCCATCTCGCGGGCTGCCCGCACGGGTCAGATCGGCGATGGCAAGATCTTCGTCTCCACCATCGAGCACACCGTGCGCATTCGTACCGGCGAGGCAGACGATGCGGCGCTCTGAAGGCTCAACCTCGAATCAAATCCTCACATCAGAAGAAATGGAGCTATCCTCGATGAAGTCAGGCATCGCTTTGCGCATGGCTGGCGTGCTGGGAGCACTCAGTCTGCTCGCCGGCCCAGCGTTTGCCGCCGATCCCGTCCCCGATAAGG
>CAZSNH010000210.1:0-5583 GCA_964607855.1 uncultured Hyphomicrobium sp.
TGGAAGCCCTTCTTCTGCCATTCGGCGAGCTCCTTCCTGTATTCGCCCTTGCGCCCGCGCACGACCGGGGCCAACAGGTAGACGCGCGTTCCTTCGGGAAGGGCGAGAACCTTGTCGACCATCTGCGTGATGGTCTGACTCTCGATGGGAAGACCGGTGGCAGGTGAGTAGGGAACACCGACGCGCGCGAACAAGAGGCGCAGATAGTCGTAGATTTCTGTCACCGTGCCGACGGTTGAACGCGGATTCTTGGAGGTCGTCTTCTGCTCGATGGAAATCGCGGGCGAGAGGCCGTCGATGTGGTCGACGTCGGGCTTCTGCATCATCTCGAGGAATTGGCGCGCGTAAGCCGAGAGACTCTCGACATATCGGCGTTGCCCTTCGGCGTAAATCGTATCGAAGGCGAGCGACGACTTGCCCGATCCTGAAAGTCCCGTGAACACGACAAGCGCGTTTCGCGGGATTTCGAGGTCGACGTTCTTGAGATTGTGCTCGCGCGCGCCCCGCACATGGATGGTCGCCATGGGGTTCGATCGGGGCTGAGAAGATTTGGGAGCCTTTGCCATGGGGCCATGGTCTAGCCGAGGGGCGGCGGGCGGGCAATGCGGCCCATGCGTTGCGCTGAAGCCATGCCGGCCGCAAGGGGTTCTAAGACTTCTCCGCAAGTTCTGGAAACCAGCGCTTCAGGCCGCGGTCACGGTAGAGGATGAGGTTGGCGAGGCGCTCTGCGTGGTCACGGATGGGCGTTTCGAAATGGGGAGAGAGCGCGCCAGCGACCATTGACCAGACGGACGCATCCGCCCCGCAAGGCACATCTCCCAGTAGGAAGGGCTTGTTGCCGAGAAAGGCTGAGATGGCGTCGAGATCGCGGGAAGCGAGGCGTTCGATCTCGGCGCGTGAGTGCCGGCCGAGGCCGTGCCCTTTCATGTTGCGCTTCACGCCGCGATGGATCATGGCGACGACAAATGGGCGAACAAGAGCAGGGATAGAGGTGAAGAATTTCTTCGGACCTTTCTCGAAGTTGGCCTTGTCCATCCAGCGTGCGTGGACGATGGCCCAGTAGAGGTGCTCCTCGCAGAGCTTCTCGAATGCGAGGGCAACGGCCTTTTCGGAGGCGGAAAGGCCCTTGTCGAAATCGGCGCCGTATTTCTCCTCGAGCACGAAGCGAATGAAGGTCGAATCGCCGAGCAGCCTTCCATTCTCTTCGATGTAGGGGATCTTACCCTTTGGAGCCTTGCGAAAATCGGCCTTGGCGGTTTCATAGGGAATTCCCGACATCTTAAGGAGGATCACGGCCTTGCTGACGAACGGGCTTGCATCGGGCAGACCGAAATTCGGTCCGGATCCGTAAAGCGTAATCATCGAGATATCCTTTCTCCAACATACCGCGTGCAGATCACTTGTTGCAGTTTTTGCAAATTCTTTGCCGTCATCGCCCTCCCGTCACGGGCGAAAAGGGCTTCCGCCATTTGCGCTGCCAACGCATGATCGGCATCAAATCGTGTACCGAGCAATGCAAGGGCTCGCGCGCTAAGCTTCTGGCGCAATGGCGCAAACAGCATTCCTGCTGATCGCTCTCACGGCTTCGCTCGCCCCTTCATTTTTGCTTAGTAAACTTGCAAGTGCCCCCTTGATTTTTTGCTTCGCGGGTCCAAGATGCCCATTATAACAGCTGTCGCTCCAACGGGCCCGAAGGCGTCGTCTACGGACTTGAAAGGGACAAGCCGGAGAGGGCGAGCCAAGCCTGGTTCGAGTACCCCGAGTGGGTTTCGAGGACGGCGGTTATAGCGGATCAACAGATCATGGAGGAGCGATGACACCACCTGGTACGTCATTAGGACTTCGCGCTTCCGCGAGGTCCGGGTAGGACGGGCGAACGGCTAGCCACTTTTGATCGCGCTCGCACCTGCTGACGCACAATCTTCTAAAATCTGGATCACTGACAACGGGTGACGCCCATCGTGTGATGGATCACGCCCCGTAAACAAAAGTCCGGCTATGCTGGATAGGTTATCTATGACAAGCGAGCTCCGTCATGGGCGAAACCCGACGGAGCTCATTATTTTTTGGCGCGACGGGCACGCCTTCGGCGAGCCGGCCGGTCACGCTGGGCGGCGGGCAAGCACGCCGCGGCCGGCTCCCTGCAGGGGAGTCGCGGCATGCCAAAGAAAAAGCGGAGCCGCTTGGCGCCAAAATATCCGGCGCCAAAATATAGAGCTTCATTTTCCTTGATTTTGAGGCTCGCCTCGCTCAGGTGAGAGGCGCGGCCCGATGTATCCCTGAACGGGTGATGAACCGGCCGTTCGTCTCGTGTTCAAGGAGGCCATGTCATCGCTTTGGCATTCTCTCCCCATATGAGGCCTGCCAAGCCATGACCGCCGTCACCGCCAATTTCTTCAAGGAGCGAGCAAAGATGACCAGCGATGCCCTCTCAGACACGATCGCCTTCGGACGCGGAAGGGGCGCCGTGCGCTTGCTCAAGCTCGCAGCCCTCCTCGTCACCATCTTCGGCGCCATTCCGACCGCGATCACCGCCTACAACGCCTGGTCGTTCGGCGTGCCGTTCTCGGAGGTGCCCCACCGCCTGCAACAATACGAGCTCTGGGTGAAGAACCTCGACTGCAAAATCCAATACAAGGCGCTTTCCACCGCCCAGGGCACCAAGGTCGACGTGGGGGCGTGCCCGAAATCGGGCGACATCGCCATCAAGATTTCGACCGCGGACGGCAAATCGAGCTACGAATGGATCGCCTACAATAGCCTCACGAAGCCCGGCGAGAAGCGCTCGACCTCGTTCCTCGATCTCTTGATCGGGGCAGCGCGCGCCGGTGACGAGAAAGCCGCGAGCTTCCGGATCGCGCAGGCGGCGATGGAGGTGAAATGCGAGGCCCTCGACAACAAACGCATCGTGCGCATCGTGAGCGAGGGGGGAAAGTGCTACCGCGAGATTGTCTCGCCACTCAAAGGCACGCTCGAGACGCGCGAGGAAGTCCCCTGCGATACCAAGTGCAAGTGATCCGCTCATCTGCCAGGACGACGGACGGCGCCTCCTCATAACCGGCACGCGGGGAGCGCTGATCGTCCGTTATCCCCATATAGAAACGGAGTGCGCGGTTTCGGCCACATGTGAAGTGATCGCTGAGCCCTTCGCCATAACCAGCAGTAATGGCGCCGGAATTCCCGGCGCCGGAAATGACACACCTCACCCGCTTTCGCCGCCCCGGCACAATTCCTTCGCGAGAGTGCTGCCGAGATTGCCTTGCCACGAGAGTAACGATGGATATTACTAACAAGAGTTGTGGAACGTGCGTGGGGCGTGTGCAGTCAATTCATGAGCGGGCGTTTGATGCTGGCCGGCGGTCAACCAGAATGTGAGCCCAAATCGCGGCTCAACGGGCGGGCGTAAACGTTAAGCCTTCGGACTAAACCGATCCGGGAACGATCCATGTTACCTTCCGCTTTTGTTGCGCCCGCGCGCGCCAGCGCTCGCGGGAAAAGGGATTTTTTTGGTGGACAAGAGGCGCCCGCGATGGGCGCCGGGTCCCGCCGGCGGCGTTGAACAGAGTTTATGAGGGTACGAGGAGTACGTAGTCATGGCAGCGGTAATTTTTCCTGTACCGGCCGATAACTTCAACTTCTCAGGCGACGGTCTCTTCGACACCAACACGCTCGCGACCAACAGGACCGCCAGCCTCGGCGCCGACTTCATCATCTTCGGCTCCGACAGCGGCATGGTGCTGAACTCGTCGACGCTCACTGGCGGCTGGACACTCACCATCAGCGGCGGCGTTTTTGGCGAGAGCCTTTACGGCATCAACCTGACTGGCACCGGCCCGTCGATGCTCTCGACGATCACCATCGGCACGACGGGCGACGTGTTCGGCGGCACGAATGCCATTCGCACCGCGCACGCCACCAGCATCACCAACAATGCGGTCATCGGCAGCGACACGGGCTCGGCGATCTTCGAGCAGGTTGCCGGCCACACCAAGGCGTTCACGATCAATAATACGAAGACGGGCGTCATCAACACCAACACAAATTACGGGATCGAGATTGTGGGCAGCGTTGCCGCCGCTAATCAGGCCACGGCGGTTCGCACGATCACAAACGCCGGAACGATCATCGGCGATTTAGGGGCCATCAACACGGATGGCGCTGGCGCTTACAACGGCAACGATAAGGTCACGAACACGGGCACGCTCGGCACTGTTGGCGGCAGCGGTGACGGCAACGTCTTCCTCGGCATGGGCAACGACAGCTTCACCGGCTCCGGCACCGTTTGGGGTAAGATCGACATGGGCGCCGGAAGTGACGTCGTAAACGTCACCGGCAATATTTGGGGCCAAGTCGATCTCGGCGTGGCCGGGGACGCACCCACGGATGTCAACACGTTCTCGACGACGAAGACCGTTGAGGGGTCCATTCTCGGAGGCGCCGGCAACGACACCATCACGAACACGGGCGGCTCGATCCTCGGCAACGTCAGTCTCGCCGAGGGCACCAATAAACTCACCAATTCGGGTGCTACGGCCAAGATTGATGGGCTCGTAACGGGTGGCAGCGGCAACGACACGGTCTCCAACACGCTGGGTACGATTACCGGAGACGTCCTGCTGTTGGGTGGTCACAACTCTCTCACGAATACCGGCACGCTTGGTGACGGTAGTTTCGAGGCCATCGAGGGCGGCAGCGGAAACGACGTCATCAGCAACTCTGGCGGCACAATCCTGGGCGACATTATTCTCGGCAACGGCGTGAACTCGGTCACGAGCACCAAGCTCATCGACGGCTTTATCACGGGCGGCACGGGCAACGACACCGTCACGAATACAGGTGGCACCATCGCTGATTATCTGGACCTCGGTGGCGGCAACGATGTTGTGACGAATACCGGGACGATTTCTGGTTCCGTCGATCTGGGCAGCTCGCTCTCTGGGATTGGGGTCGACGCAGCCGGCACAGTAAACAGTGTCACAAACTCCAAGATGATCGATGGATCAATTTTGGGTGGTGCCGGCAACGACACGGTGACCAACAATACGGGCGGCACCATCGACGGATCAGTGTTGCTCGATGCAGGTGACAACGCGTTCAAGGGGACGGGTGGCACCGTCACCGGAAATGTCATCACCGGCGCCGGCAACGACATCTACGACTCGGGCGCAACTATTAAGGGCTACGTTGATCTCGGCGGCGGGCTTGAGAACAAATTCACCAACAAGGGGAAGATTGAGGGCGATAACGGCGGCGTTGGCGTGTTCAGTGCGTCGACGACACGGTACAGTTTCACCAACTCGGGCACAATTCTGAATGACGTGTCGATCAGCAAGGGCATTGCCGTTACGGGCACCGGGACGACGATCAGTACATTCACCAACTCGGGCACGATTGGTGTCATCGACACGGCGCCCACCAACGTATTCTTGAGCGACGGCGAGGACAAGGTCACCAATACCGGCACGGTCCACGGTGCCTTCTTCCTGGGCGGCGGCGCGGATATTTTCACGGGCGGCGCCAATAACGACATCGTGCAGGACAGCGACGGCGCGGACACCATCAATCTTGCGGGCGACAAGTACG
>CAZSNH010000211.1:0-5579 GCA_964607855.1 uncultured Hyphomicrobium sp.
ACCTCAAGGCGCCTATTTGCCTCGCACGCGCCCTTGCCGGCCACCTGCCACCCGGTGCGGCGGGCAATGTGATCAACATCATTGATCAACGGGTGTGGAAGCTCACACCCGATTTCTTTTCCTACACGATCTCGAAGGCCGGTCTCTGGACAGCGACGCGTACCCTCGCGCAGACGCTTGCGCCGCGCGTTCGCGTCAATGCCATCGGTCCCGGACCCGTTCTCAAGAGCATCTATCAGACGGATGCCGACTTCGAATCAGAGGTCAATTCCACGCTGCTGAAACGTGGCCCCACGACGGAAGAGGTCGCGGCTGCCGTTCGATTCATTCTCGAAACCCCTGCGATGACAGGTCAGATGATTGCCCTCGATGGCGGGCAGCATCTCACCTGGGCCGCGGATCATGAGACCGCCGCTCTCGCCCATCAGCCGCGCGATCAGAAATAGTGCAGTTGGGAGACAAAGCCCGCATCCCTTCTGCCACAATTGATGACCAGTGACGCCCAACTCGCGCCCTAAACATCCTCCACCAATCACCGATGGGGTCGAGCGGGGGTTATGGGGGTCAGGTAACCACTCATTAACGTTAAGGCCTTAGGAACGATTGTTGGCTAGTTGGGTGCCAGGTGGGCGCCGCGTTCAAAGGTTGGGTGACACATGTCGCAAAGGTTCACTTCCTTATGCGCCTTCGCCACGGCGCTTTTCTCGTTTCACTCCATTTCCGTGCCAGTCCAGGCAGCCGAGCTACCCCAGGTTAAAGTTTCCGAATCGAACCCTGTTCCCGAGTGCGCCACGCCTGGCAGACTCATGAGTTACATCAAATCGCGCAACACGAAGCTCGACCCGAAATTCGAGAGCGTTGCGACCGAATATATGCGCCATGGCGAAGAACTCGGCATTCGCTGGGATTATGCCTTCTTCCAGATGATGCTCGAAACGGACACTCTCAAGTTTACCGGCGATGTCGACATCAAACAGAACAACTTTGCTGGTCTCGGTGCCACTGGACGCGGAGCCAAAGGCGAGAGTTTCAAGACAGTGTCCGACGGCGTTCGCGCCCATCTCGAACATCTGCTGATGTACACGGGCGAGAAGATCGAAAAGCCGATCGCCGAGAGAACCAGGAACATACAGGAGTGGGGTGTCCTCACCTCTTGGCAGAAGACCATTAAGGGTCCAATGACCTATGCCCAACTCGCCCGCCAGTGGGCTCCAACCAGTAAAACCTACCCGCGAGATATCGAAACGCTCGCCGGGCTGTTCTTCAAGGGCGCTTGCAAGGGTGACGATCCAAATCCGGAAATGGTAGCTGAGGCTCGCAAGGGCCGCGATGCTAAGACGGCCGGAGTTCAGGCAGCGTCCAAGAGCAAGGGTACAGAGCTCGCCAAGCGCGCACTCGATGAAGCGCGCGCCGAAGGCGGGAAGCGCTCTGCTCTTGGGGCGACCTCGACGGCGGCCAACGCCACCGAACCCGCCCCCACGGCCGCAACCGCTTCACTTGATGGCGTAAAAATCCTCAATGCCGAACCTGCCGAGGAAATCGCGGTCGCTGCCGTTCAAGACAGCGCGCCGCAGAAGGTAGGAGCTCAGGCCGTAATAGCCGCCGCTGCCGACACCCTAGAAGCAACCGGCAAGACCGCCGCAAAGGAACAAACGGCTCCAATTGAAACGGCCGCACTTGCTGCGCCCGCGCTCGGGCAAGCCGATAAGCCAGCCGCAACGCCCGCCGCGTCCACGACCTGCCGCGTCTTTACCGCAAGTTATGGTGGCGCCAAGTCGATCATCATCAAAGCGCTCGCTGAAGGCGCGACAAACTACACAGTGCTCGACGTCAACGAAGGCTCGGAGAAGCGCGAGGCCGAAGCCTTCATTGGCGCGTACGCCAAGGGCGGCGAGACGGTCGGCGAGTTCTCGAACCAGGAGAAGGCGCTCGAGAAAGCCTTCGAACTCTGCCCTGAAGGTTGATGCACACGACGCCTCCTGCCCCTTGCAGCAGGAGCAGACCTTGCTGTAGCGGGAGCAAATTGACATGGCATCGCCTGAGGCAGCGTGTGCTCCCTGTTCACGGGTCGGCTCACTGGCGGCAATCGCGCTTACGGGGCTCTTTCTGATGACACCCGCCGAGGCCGGAACCTCACCGGAAATTCGGACTGGGGCTCAGAATGCCGTGCCCGCCTGCGTCACCCCCGAACGCCTCATGGCGTTCCTGAAGATGCGCAATCCGAGACTCGATCCGCGCTTCCGCGACATCGCCAAGCACTACAAGACCTATGGTGAGGCCTGGCGCGTGCGGTGGGACTACGCCTTCTTCCAGATGGCGGTCGAAACGAATTTTCTGACATACCGGACCGGCGCGGGCCGCATGGGCGATGTCGATCCCAGCCAGAACAATTTTGCCGGCATCGGAACGACGGGCGGTGGCGTTCCCGGCGATAGCTTCCCGGACGTGAAAACGGGCGTTCACGCCCAGATCCAGCATCTCGTCGTCTACTCCGGGGAGAGACTTGCCCTTCCCCTCGCTCCGCGCACCAAGCTGAAGCAGGATGAGATTCTCCTCGTCACGCAGAGGATGGGGCGGCCGATGCGCTTTGGCGATCTTGCCCGCCGATGGGCCGTAGACAAGAACTATGGCGCTTCGATCGAATGGGTGGCCGAAAGCTATCGCGCCAAGTTCTGCACGGGCAAGGAAAAGGCGCGCTCTAATTCGGGTCTAACGGCCTCAAATCCCATCGCGAAAGCTGAGACCCAACAAGTAGCAACGTTGCCCCCCACCCCGCCGCGCCCGGTTAGAGCGCCACATCCGGCCGTGCGCACGATTTGGCAGAGGGAGACCGCACGCGCCGAGCCTCGACCGACCGCGTCTCCTTTAGTGTCCCTACCACCTCCCAAAACTGAAAGCGCTCCGCAGGCCGCCGAGCCTGCCCTCGCACAACCAAGTACCTTTCCCGAGCCGTCGGGACTTGGTGCATCAAAAGGAAGATGCTCCCTCAGGACCGCCAGCTACGGCGGTACTAAGACGGTTCTCATCCGCGCCGAAAACCCGTCGGAGACCCAGTTCACGACACTGCGCGTAATTGAGGGCTTCGAAAAGTCACTGACGGAAAGCTTCATTCGGGAGCGCGCACCTGGTGGTGTAGCCCTTGGCGAATTTGCCAGCGAGGGAGAGGCTATCGCCAAGGCGCGCGAATATTGTCCGGCTTGAGCGAGGAACTATCGTTCCTACTGCGGTGTCAGGAATTTTAACGCAGCGGACGACACTGCCCCGCCAATAACGCAGGGGATTCCAATCTGGACCTGGCCGAGCGCGCTTGCTGCCACGCAGCCGAGAGCCAGCGCCGTCTGCCCGGCCTGCCCCCACCAGGCATAATCACGGTTTTTCTGCGGACCCTTGAGCTTCAACTCGTCGATCGCAGCAAGAGCTTCCTTTCGGATTCTCGATGTCTCGTACGTCTCGGCAGCTTCGATCACCTCGCGCAATGGCCCCGTCACGGCCTTGGGCTGCGTGTTGAGTTCTGCCTTCATGATATCGAGCAGATCGCGATCGCGCGATGCGTTCGAGGCGAGCGTCCACTTCGCCATCGAGCCCATGGTGAGCTTTTCGACGTCGTCTTTGTTCGTCGACCAGGCGAGAGCTTCGAGGATACGGCGCACCGGCTTTGCGGAGCCGGTTGCAAAGTAGTAGCCCCAATGGCAGTCCAGCACGAATGATCCCTCGTCGAGTGGAAGCGCGTCCAAAGTCTTCCCGTCGCCATAGAGGTATTTCCGAACGAGAACCGTTCGCGCCGGCATGCGCTCACTGATCGAGCTCAGTAGCTCCTTCCAATTCTCAAGCCCCGAAAAGGCAATGGCTTTGATGAGGGCTACCTGATCCTCAGGCGGCATGGGAAACATTTTTGTAATAAGACTTTGCGCTTGATCCGGATTGGAGCCGATGACGCCTGCCGTAAAGCCGATGTAAACACCGGCATTGTCGATTTCGCGCAAGAGGCCGAGATCACCCATGGCCTTCACGGCCTGCGGCAGTCGCGCCGGATCCGGGGCGCTGCGATACTCATTGATCCACTTCAGGATGTCTTCACCCTTGGCAAAGGCAGGCGCGGGAGCGGGCTTTGACTTCCTGTCCGGCTTCGCACTCGCGGCTAAGGGCCAAAGAAATAGAAGTGCGGCTAAGAGCCAGCCAATCGACTTCCTCATAAGCAACCTCAATACTATCCCGCCCCTTGCCGGGTAGACCAACAAGGGCGACGGCCGGATGGCGGATTTGTGGCGGAGCGGCCCCAGGAGCGGTTCGGCGCCCGTCAGACGATCACGATGTCGGGGAGGGATAGAGATGCCGGCTCCTTGTCGAGCATGACCGCGAGCTCGTTTGCCGCCGCGATCCAGACATTCTCTTATCGCGTGGGCTCGAAACGCACTGAATGCGTCCATGTCAGTCGCAGGTCTATTGCCGTTGCCCTTGAAATCACCGGTCCGAAGCGAATTGGCGCCAATCTCCGGCCTCAACTTTCCGCCTGAAAACGGGGAGGCTGGGCAGCTGAATCCACTAAAGATACATACTATATAATCCATCTGCTCCAAGGATTGGACCTGCCGCAAGAGATGCCTTCTTCAGTGAATGGTGACATCAAAACGACCGCCCCGCTGACGGGGGCTGCTGCGATTGCGTCGTATCTCAAGTCGCTGACGACGGCCCCCGGCGTCTATCGCATGATCGATGCGGCGGGCGACGTGATCTACGTGGGAAAAGCACACAACCTCAAGGCCCGCGTCACGAGCTACACGCGAACGGGAGCTCATTCGAACCGCATCGAGCGGATGATTGCAGCAACGGCTTCGATGGAGTTCGTCAGTGTGCGCACGGAAGCCGAAGCGCTTCTTCTCGAAGCCAACCTCATCAAGCGCTTCCGGCCGCGCTTCAACGTTGTGATGCGCGACGACAAGTCGTTTCCCTACATTCTGATCAGCCGCGAGCATGCGTTCGCAGAAATTCGCAAGCATCGTGGCGCACGCCACTTGAAGGGCGACTATTTCGGACCGTTCGCGTCGGCAGGGGCTGTCAATCGCACGATCAACACACTCGAGCGTGCGTTTCTCTTGCGCTCGTGTTCGGACCACGTCTTCGAGAGCCGCACCCGCCCCTGCTTGCTGTATCAGATCAAACGCTGCTCGGCGCCCTGCACGGGCGAAATTTCAAAAGCAGAGTACGACCAGCTCGTCACAGAAGCCGTTCGTTTCTTGAAAGGCGAGAGCCAGAGCGTACGGCAGCTCTATCAGCGGCTGATGGAGGAAGCCTCCGAGAAACAGGACTATGAACGTGCAGCAGCCTATCGCAACCGCCTCTGGGCCCTCGCCCATATCACTGCCGATCAATCGATCAGTCCGGAAGGGATCGAGGAGGCCGATGTTTTTGCTGCCCACCAAGAAGGTGGCCAGACATGCATTCAAGTCTTCTTCTTCCGCACCGGGCAGAACTGGGGCAACCGCGCCTATTACCCCAAGGCAGATAAAACACTTGGTCCCGAAGACGTCCTCGATAGTTTCATCGCCCAGTTCTATGACGACAAGCCGGTGCCGCGGCTC
>CAZSNH010000212.1:0-5572 GCA_964607855.1 uncultured Hyphomicrobium sp.
CTCTGGAGCTTCTCACGCGGTGCGCGCGCCATTTCCAAGAACGTGAGATTGAAGTCTGATGGCCCCGCTTCGGAAAGGCAAAGTTAAGGTTGCTATCCTGCGCCTGCCGCACGCGGAGGGCCTGCCATTGCCCGCCTATCACACCGAGGGTGCCGCGGGGCTCGACCTCGTGGCGGCGCTGACGAAGCCGATGAACCTCGCTCCCCGCGCACGCGCCCTCATTCCCACGGGCCTCGTTTTCGAGCTGCCTCGGGGCTTTGAGGCTCAGGTGAGGCCCCGGTCCGGCCTCGCACTCCGCCATGGCGTGACCGTTCTCAACAGCCCGGGCACGATCGATTCTGACTACCGGGGAGAGCTTCAGGTCATTCTTGTCAACCTCGGCACCGAAAACTTCCGGATCGAACGCGGAGAGAGGATCGCGCAACTCATTATTTCGCCCGTCTCACATGCCACTCTTGCTGTTGCAACCAAGGTAAAGGAAACTGCGCGCGGCGCGGGGGGCTTTGGCTCGACGGGCTTGAAAACCGGCAAATCGGCCCGCGCCGGCTCGAAGAAGCACGCTTGAGTAGCCCGCCTTCCTGCTGCAATACGTTACGAGATCCCTCCCACCCGATTGAGAAGAGCGAGAAGCCATGGCCAAGTCCAGTGAGATCAAGACCCTCAAGGCGACCAAGACCTGGGGTCGCGGACGCGTCTACAATGACATTACGGAGACCATCGGTCACACGCCTCTCGTTCGCCTCGCGAAAATGACGGCCGCGGCCAAGGTCAATGCCGACGTGCTGATGAAGCTCGAGTTCTTCAATCCACTGTCGAGCGTCAAGGACCGGATCGGCGTTTCGATGATCGACGTGCTGGAAGCCGAGGGCAAGATCTCGCCGGGTAAAAGCGTGCTCATTGAACCGACCTCCGGAAATACCGGGATAGGCCTCGCATTCGTCGCCGCGGCGCGCGGCTACAAACTGCAACTTGTGATGCCCGAGTCGATGTCCATCGAACGGCGCAAAATCCTCGCTCATCTCGGCGCCGAACTCGTGCTGACACCGGCAGCCGGCGGCATGCCGGGCGCCATCCAGCGCGCCAACGAGCTATTGGCGTCGACGCCCGGTGCCGTGCAGCCCTCGCAATTCGACAATCCCGCCAACCCGCTCGTGCATGAAAAAACGACGGCGGTAGAGATCTGGAACGATACCGGAGGTAAGCTCGACGCACTTGTCATCGGCGTCGGCACGGGCGGTACGCTCACGGGCTGCGGCCGGGTGCTGAAAAAGAAGATCCCCGGCCTCAAGATCATCGCTGTGGAGCCCGAAGGCAGCCCGGTGCTCTCGGGGGGCAATCGTGGTCCGCACAAGATTCAGGGCATCGGCGCCGGCTTCGTTCCGAGTGTACTCGAGACCTCATTCATCGACGAAGTTGTCAAGGTATCGAATGAGGCCGCCTTCGATCTTGCGCGCAAGCTCGCCAAGATCGAAGGCATACCCGGCGGCATCTCGACGGGTGCCAATCTTGCCGCCGCGCTTGACGTCGCCGGCCGCAAGGAGATGGCCGGAAAAACCATCGTCACATTTGCGCCTTCGTGCGCCGAGCGTTACTTCTCAAGCGAGCTGTTCCTCGAACCGCCGTCGTCGTGAGTTTCAATCTTCGGCCTTCAACGGTCGCTGCATGAGGCGCGCGATCGCAGCATCGACCGTGGCATGGCCTTCGATGATATCGTACACGGCTTCGCACACCGGCATCTCGATCTTGAGCGAGCGCGCGATCTGCACGACCGCGGCAGCGGTGTAAACGCCCTCCGTTACGGAAGCCCGTGTGCCTAGGACTTCGTCAAGCGCTTTGCCTTGCCCGAGGGCCCGACCGAGCGACATGTTGCGCGATTGGGGGCTTCCGCACGTCAGAATGAGATCACCAAGACCGGAAAGGCCCATCAGCGTCTCAGACCTCGCGCCCATGGCTTCGGAAAAGCGACGTAACTCAGCAAAACCGCGAGTGACAATAGCGGCATGCGCACTTGCACCGAGGCCTTTTCCGTCGACAATGCCAGCCGCGATGGCAAGCACGTTCTTCAACGCGCCACCCAGTTCCACGCCAAGAATATCGTTCGACCAGTAAATGCGCAGATGCCGCCCTCCCAACGCCCGCGACAAAGCAAGCCCCAAATCCTCGCGCTTGCAGCCGAGCGTCAGCGCCGCGGGAAGGCCGCGCGCAACATCGATGGCGAAACTGGGCCCTGAAAGAACCGCAAATGTGACGTGCTCCATCGTCTCTGCAATAACCTCGCCCATGAGCTTGCCAGTGCCCTGTTCGATGCCTTTGGCGCACATGACGAGCGGGACGCCCGGATGAACATGACTTGAGAGTGCCTGCGAGATCCGGCGGACATGCTGCGCGGGGGTGACCATTAGAATTGCATCGCTCTCGCCCAGGTCGGAAAGATTCGACGTCGCCCGGAGCCGTTCACAGAGCGAGATCCCAGGAAGAAACTGACGATTGACGTGCCGTTCATTGATATCGCCAACAGTCTCGGCTTCATGCGCCCACAAGAGAACATCGCGCCCGGATAGAGCCAGCGTTTCGGCCAGCGCTGTGCCCCATGCGCCGCCGCCGACGATGCCGATATGCTCGAAGTTCATGCCGCGCCCCTCACGAAGATCGGTGGGATGTCATGCTTTCACTCCTGCCCCAATAGCAGGTGGTGCATCCGCATCAAGAGGCCAGCGCGGCCGCGCCGGAGCATCGAGGCTATCCGAAAGGCCAAGTGCTAATCGCTCGGCACCCGCCCAGGCGATCATGGCCCCGTTGTCGGTGCAGAGCTGAGGCGAGGGCACATGCAGGCTGTACCCGCGCTCCATAGCAAGCCGCTCGAGTGCGGCCTTGAGAGCTTTGTTGGCCGCCACACCCCCGGCGACCACCAATCGCTTTGGAGCACTCGGACCAATGCGCAATTCCGAGAGATCCATGGCCCGCGCCACGCGATCGCTGACCGCCTCCGTCACGGCTTGCTGGAAAGACGCACAGAGATCCGCAACATCGGTCTTGGTGAGGGGAACGAGGGCCTGCGCGCGGTGACGTATAGCCGTCTTCAATCCTGCGAAGGAAAAGTGCGGTTCCTCTCGCCCAGCCATCGGCCGTGGAAGCTCGAAGCGGTCCGGATTTCCAGTTGCCGCAATCCGTTCCACCTCGGGTCCCCCCGGATAGTCCAGACCAAGAAGCTTGGCCGTTTTGTCGAAAGCCTCCCCGAGCGCATCATCGACCGTCGTTCCTAGGCGCTCATAGCAGCCGACACCCTTCACCAGGAGCGTTTGTGTGTGTCCGCCTGAGACGAGCAGCATGAGATAGGGAGGCGCAAGACCCTCGGTCAAGCCGACCGTCAGAGCATGCGCTTCAAGGTGATTAATGGCGAGAAACGGCTTGCCGGCGGCCCAGGCAAGCGCCTTGCCTGTGACGGCACCGACCACGAGGCCATTGACGAGCCCCGGCCCCACGGTCGCTGCGATACCCGAGAGGTCTGAGAGTTCGGTTTGCGCTTCCTTCAAAGCCCGCTCGATGATTGTGTCGAGACACTCGGCATGTGCGCGAGCAGCGATCTCCGGAACCACGCCTCCATAGGGCCGATGCTCATCGAGCTGGGACCGCACGACATTGGAAAGGATGCGCCCATGGCCTTCCGTTGAACGCAAAACCACGCCTGCCGCGGTCTCATCACAACTCGTTTCGATCCCCAACATGAGTATTTGCCCAGGGGAAGGGTGCACGGCGGTCCTCTCCGGCCCCCTCGCAGAGGGCCCGATTGTGTTAACATGGAACCCCCGGCAATAATGTACACGGGAAGGCATCCACAGACGGCGGGTCATACCCGCCGTCTTCCACGCTCGCCTAGCATCCGGAGAGAGAGTGTTGCAAGCACAGAGAATCCGTATAGGGACGCGCGGTTCGCCCCTCGCACTCGCCCAGGCCAACGAAGTGAAGGAGCGCCTGATCAAGGCTCACGGATACGATCCAGATCTCGTCGCAATCGTCGTGATCAAGACGACGGGAGATCAGATCCTCGATCGTCCTCTTTCCGAAGCGGGAGGCAAAGGCCTCTTCACTAAGGAAATCGAGGAGGCGCTCCTCTCGCACGACATCGACCTTGCCGTGCATTCGATGAAGGATATGCAGACCGTGTTACCGGAGGGTCTTTTGGTCGGTGCAGTTCTCGAACGCGAAGATGTCCGCGACGCCTTCATCAGCCTCAAGTACCGGTCCATGGAAGAATTACCCGAAGGCGCCGTGGTCGGCACTTCATCGCTTCGCCGCGAAGCGCAGATCCGCTACCTCCGCCCAGACCTCAAAGTGGTGGGGTTTCGCGGCAATGTTCAGACCCGGCTGCGCAAGCTCGAAGAGGGAATGGCGGAGGCCACCTTTCTCGCCAGCGCCGGCCTCAACCGGCTCGGACTGACGAATCGCATTTCGTCCCTTATTCCTACAGAGAAGATGTTGCCCGCCGTCGCCCAAGGTGCAATCGCCATCGAAATTCGAGTCGATGACGAGGCAACCGCTGCTCTCATTTCCCCGCTCAATCATGAGCCGACGGCAATTTGTGTCACCGCCGAGCGGGCGTATCTCGCCCGTCTCCAGGGATCTTGCCGCACACCGATCGCCGGACTCGCAACCGCTGCTGCCGGCGAGATCATGTTTCGCGGTCAGATCCTCTCTCCAGATGGACGCCGATCGCTAGCGGCTACCAACATTGGCAAGCTGCATCAGGCGGCCGAGGTCGGCGAGCGGACCGCTCTCGATCTCATCCGGCACGGGGCGGAAAGACTTCTCGCTGGGTCCGCTTGATGCATATTCTCGTAACAAGGCCGGAACCGGAAGGCACGAAACTGAAAGCTGCCCTTGAGGCGGCCGGCCACACGGTATTGCTTTCGCCACTCCTCAACATCGCATTCACGGGCGAGCCCCTCGATCTCGAAGGAGTTGGCGCCCTCGCGGTAACAAGTCGCAATGCACTGCGCGCCCTCGCCGAGCATCACGATCGCAAGCGCGCGCTCTCCTTACCGATCTTTGCTGTTGGTCCTGGCACCGCCGAAGAGGCCCGCGCGATCGGTTTCAGAACCTGCTTTGAGGGCGCGGGCACCGCCGGCGATCTCGCAGATTTGATCATCAGTCGGAAGCGCGATTTTCAAGGTATCGTGCTCCATCTCGCAGGAGACCGCCGCGCCGGTGATCTGGAAGGTCGATTGAATGCAAGCGATATTAAGACACGGACTGTTGTTCTCTATCACTCCATTGCGGCTCGTGCGTTCTCGCCTGGCATCGCACGATCCATGGCGGATGGGAAAATCGACGCCGTTATCGTAATGTCGCCCCGAACGGCTGAGATTCTCGCGGAGCTCCTGAAAAGCGAAGGAGTCGTCAGTCAGGCCGGACGGATGCAATTCCTGTGTATCTCCCACTCCGCCGCCGCACGCTTGGCTAATCTTGCGGTGAAAAATCTCAGTGTCGCGAGCCGCCCGAACTTCCAAGAAATGCTTGCTCTTGTGGCCAGAGTGGCGGCAAAATCCGGCTGACGGCTTATAATGTCCATGAC
>CAZSNH010000213.1:0-5547 GCA_964607855.1 uncultured Hyphomicrobium sp.
GCCGACGACGTACACCGGCCGGTACTTCGACACTTCAACGCTTACGTAGGCCCTTTTGTTCGTGAGGGCGGCAAGCGCCACCTCCAGGGTCGCTTCGGCCTCAGCCACGTCCTTTCCCGCAATCAATATCGTTCCCAGAAGAGGGACCGAGATCGTGCCGTCTGAGCGAACCAGAAATTCACCCGAAATATCCGTGTATTTGTAGAACTTGACATTAATCGTGTCTCCGGGCGCAAGAACGTATGGAGCTTTTTTCAATTCCGAGCTCTCTGCTGCGGGTTGATCGTCCCAGAGTTGTCTCGCCGTGCGCTGATCTCCGATTTCCAGATTATCCGCCGTCGAAGGTGTGCTCGCAAATGGGGCGACGTCTTGCGCCTGAGAAACGGCGTAGGAGTTCGCGTCGCCTGCCACTCCCAACGGATCTTCCGAAGCGGCTGCTCCGGTCTCGAGGGCCAAACCCAAAAGGGCTCCTAAGGCGAGAGGGATGAGAGCGCGAGACACGCTCAATCTCGGATGATCCGCTGTCTTTTCCGGCCGTGTCCCAGCCGTTGATCCTGCACGATTGAACTCGAACATACGCATGCACACCTGACGCTTATCCTTAAGACTATCATGACGAAGGCGCATCAAGTGCATCACCCCCCAAAAGGGTTAAACGGCTCACGGCTTGCTCTGGCAACACTGGGTTCCATCGTAACGTGGCCCGAAATGCAGTTAATTGGGTCTGCTTCGGTTTGATTGTATCATGGTGACGCACCTGGCATTGGAGACTTACCAAGCCTTCGCTTTCCGCCAACTTCCCAGCGCCGTCGAATGCTAAGATAAGCATCATAAGATGGCTCTCTCGTGGCCGCGAAGATATTGCATGACCATGGCTGAAACCACGGTCTGCCGCGAGACGAGACTGCGCCGCCTCAACCGACGCCATCCAAGAGTTGACTTGGGATCTCTGGACTTACCATCAAGTATGCTTCTTACGAAAACATGTATGGCGGACACGAAAGAGCTCACCCGGCTCGAGCGCGACTGGGGGCGAATAAACGCCAACGATCCGAACCCCGCCAAGAGTTTCGAGTGGACGCGCGCTTGTCTTGCCACCCTCAACAAATCCGACATCATTCATATCATCGAGTCCACGTCAGGCGGCGCGGTGGACGGGATCGTGGTAATGACCCGCCGTCCCGGGAGGCTCCCCCGGCTCGTGATCGCCGGCTCCGACGATCTCCATTTCACAACGGATGCCATTTTCCGCGATGATGGGGCGGCGCGGCGGCTCGCAGCAGCTGTGCGCGACACCGGCAAGCCGGTCTGGCTCGTAGAAATTCCCGCCAAGTCCCCGTTCGTCGAAGCCATGCGCGAGGCCTATCAGGAGCGCGGGTGGATCAAGATAAAGCCATGCGGCTCCAACCCTTTGCTCCCCCTCGACAGTCGATGGCTCGAGCCTGAGCGCAATCTCACATCTCAGACACGCCATAATGTTCGCCGCCGCCGGCGGATAGCGGAAGAGATGGGGAAAGTTAGCTTCGAGGCGCTTGCACCGACACCCGCCCAGTTCGCGCCACTCTGGCGCGAGGCGATAGGCGTTGAAGCTGCGGGATGGAAGGGCCGCGCCGGGACGGCGCTCGCCGTAGACGAGCGCCAACGCAGTTTTTTTCAGCATTACGCCGTGAGTGCTGCGGAAAGAGGCGCTCTCCGTCTTCTCTTCTTGCGCATCGGCGGGGTTGCGGCGGCGATGCAGCTCGCCGTCGTGCAGGGGGGTGAGTTGTGGCTCCTGAAGACCGGTTACAACGAGGACTTCAAGCGCGCTGCACCGGGCGCGCTGCTATTTTGCGAGACGGCCCGTTATGCGGCGAGCCAGAGCCTTAAAGCGCTGCAATGCCTCGGCGATATCACGCATTGGCTCAACAAAGACTTACTTACATATATCGATACAGTGACGATCCACGCCTATCCCTCGACGCCCGCCGGCTGGACTGTGCTGGCGGCCAATGCAGCTGCCGCAATGTGGCACCGTATGAGACGCCTCACGGGAGGGGCGGCCTAAGCGCCATATTCAATGACCGTGTCCGGCGCTCTCTGTAGCTCCTTTCAGCGAGCGATCGCGCTGCAGATCGGAAACAAGCATCCCGAAGTCCGCCTTCAACCGCTCCCTGTCGAAGAGCCATGAAAATCCGGCATAAGCAACGATGCCCACCACGACCTCGCAGGCAAGTCGTGAAATGAGGGGCGCTTCGCCGATCGCAAAATCGGTCAGTGTCACGACCCCGAACATCAGGCATGCGGCCAACGCCGCAGGCCAGCACGCCTCAAGAAATGCGGACGCAGGAATGCCAAGATACCGTCTTGCTGCGGCAAGCCGCAGGACACTTGCAACGACCATGCCCGATAACACGCCGTAGCAGGCGGCTAGCGGCGTTTCCAGAATAAGAACCAGGAGAAGAGTGGCCGGTACGGTAACGACCATTTCGATGAGGGTGATGCGCCAGATCACGTCCGGCGTCCCGACCGCCTTGAGGCCGTCGCCGATCACCCACAAATAGGTCGATAATAGCCCACCTAGGGTCAGCAAAATCAGGAACGTCGCCGATGGGATCCAGGTCCTGCCCAACGCAAATTCGAGTAACGGCTCGGCGGTTGCAATGATTCCAAGCGTCAACGGAAAGATCACATAAGAGAGCAGGCGCGTCGACTGCACGACGAAGTCGCGAAGAGCCAAGGGCTCGCTCTTCATGTTCGACATCGTGGGAAACAGCACGGTCGTAAGAACGACCGTAATCTGATAGATGAAAAGCTCCGGAATCCGGGCGGCAACGAAATAGTAGGCCAGTGGCTCCTTACCGAAGAAGAGCAGAATTGCCAACTGGTCCACGTAGGCGACGATATTGCCGATCAGTCCATTTCCGACAATGTGCTTGCCATAGTGCAGCATCTCAAGTGCGCGGTCCTTCGCGAAATGCACCTCCGGTCGCCACGAGACCGCCAGCCACAACGCAGCGCTGCGAAACGCGGCGCCAAATACGAAACCGGCTGCGAGGGCCCATTCCTTCCACCCCAGCCAAGCCAAATAAATGGTGAGAACGGCCTTCGAAACCGCCGTCAGGAAGTCGATCAAAGCGCGGCGGGAGAATTGGAGCTTCTTTTGCACGAGGGCATTGTGGGTGAGCCCGAGAGCCCCGAAGAGGAGGGCGAGCGACATCGCCCGCAGAATCGAAACGAAGTCCTCTCCCTCGTTAAATGCGCGCGCGATGAGGGGTGCTGCAAGCATCAAGAGCACCATCTGTCCCATTCCAAGCGCCAGGTGGATCCAGAAACTCGAATTCGTGGTGTCGCGCGGGCGATCATCGAAATAGATCACGGCGTCGAAAACTCCCAAGTCCCGAAACGTCGAGAGCAGACCAATGACAAGGAGTGCGGAAGCGATGAGGCCGAACTCTTGCGGCACCAGAAGCCTGGCTAACACCAGAGTGGTCAGCAAGGTCGAAAATTTTTCGACCGCGAAAGCAGCATAAACCCACGCGATCGACGCCAGCGTCTTCTTGGTTGTGGCGACGGATCCTTTGGGCAGGTCACCGTCTTCCGATTGGTCATCAATCATTTTGATGTTAACTCGGCTGTTCGTGGCACGAGGGTTGATTTCTCGGTCTCATGAGAACCGTCAACGCGATCGGGCGAAGATAGACATTCACGCGTCAACAGCCTAATGACGTGTCGTTTCGAAGTCGTTCCTGAACGGTGCCGCGATAATACGGCGGGCCTCACGAATGGCATCAAACGTGATTGCCCGGCAACTGCGCGGATTGAGCGCCTCGATATCGGATAGAATACGCTCTCCACTTGACCAATCGTCCTTGTAATCGGCAGTTCCGGCCAGAAAGTCGTACTCGGCTAATCCCAACTCGGCATATCGCTCGAGCATCGCCGCCGTGAGAACCTGCCCCGGACCCAATTCGGCGAACGATTTATTCCAACCGCTGACAAGGCCCCATGCCTTGCCACCGAAGATGAGGTCATATTGAGCTGCCGCCGGCGTCCCGTCGACGAGCATCAGGCTCACGCTCGCCGCGTTCGACGCAACGAGCTTCTGTGCGAGGAGACGATGAAATTCAACGAATGCTCTCGACTTGAACGTTAGGGCTGCTTTGCCCCAGCGATGGAGATTTAGTTGGGCCAAGGCATCGACGGCTGCCTGTTCGCCAAGCTCCTTGCCGGCGAAGGCAAACTGTAACTCATGCTCTTTTTCAAGCCGGTTCCGGCGATTGCGAAGTGCCTTGCGGAGATTTCGGCTTCGTGTCGAGAGGTAGCTCTTCCAGCCGGGCTTTAGGAGTGCAAAGGGTGCGACGTCATTTGAAACCGTCCGGAATTTCAAACCACGCAGGCTGAGCTCGCGTTCGAGCAGGCGCTTCGACGGTGATTGGACGGGCATCATGGAAAGTCGCAGAACGTCCCAGTCACGCCGCAACTTGCCAAGTATCGTTGCAAGAAAATCCGGAACGACGTATTCCTCCGCACCGGCATGAATAATGAAATCCTGGAACTCGGCAGCGGTATCGCCCAATCCACCAATGAATGAAAGGTGGCGCAGAGAACGACGCTTCAAGGTGTCTCCGCGACCCACCATCAAGGGCGCGATGCCCAAAAGCTCTCCCTTTGCTCCGCGGGCCGCGAGCACCCTCAATTGGTACCGCGCACCGTAGACCTCAAACCAAGTGGAGAGATAGATCCAACTCAGAAACGGTGACACGCAGGAGCTGGCATGCACAAGCTGGTCCCATTCCGGGCCAAGCCCCTCCAAATCCGTCCGGGTGGTGATGATGTCGACTTGAATGACCATGTCGTCGTGACTGCTCGCATCCAAAGCAATGTCTGCCTTACGCTTCTCAAGTACTCTTGCTCCGAATGCTAGGCGCCTGCCTCGCGGCAAGAGAAGGAAATCGACGCCTCGGCAGACCGCATTAGGACGGCAGAACCTTCTCGGAAATTCGAATGCCAACCCCAATTTCCGGAATACGCCGCAGCGTCTCGGAAAGGCCAGACCCTGCCTCCAGCTGCGCCGCGACGTACGACACTTCGGTGCGGTTTTTGGCCTTGAGTTTTTTCATGATGTTCCGGACGTGCACCTTGACCGTGCTCTCCTTCATCTTGAGCTCATAGGCTATCACCTTGTTCGATTTTCCCTTGCGCAAGGCATCCATGACCGCTGCCTGCCGGGCCGTGAACATGTTAGAGAATTTGATCGAACCGGGCTTTACCGAAGCCGGTAACTCTGGGCCTGACGAGGCCTGAGAGGTATTTGGAATTTCCCCACTTGCCTGAACGACCCGAATGGCCGCCATGACGACGTCCAGTTGCGTTGAGGTCGAAATGTACCCGACGGTGCGAGGATCGCACATCGCGAAGTCGAGTTTCGGGCTCTCGCGATCGGACAAGAAGAGAATGGGTATTCCGGGAAGTAAGCGAATCGCCCGCCGCACAAAATTCGCACTTGCATCGAAATCGAACTCGCTCGGCACCCTGCCGCCGGTGAAGCAGCTGGTCGATGACGCGCAC
>CAZSNH010000214.1:0-5510 GCA_964607855.1 uncultured Hyphomicrobium sp.
GATCTCACACCTGGCGATGACTATGCGATGATGCGGGAAGTGCTGACACGCCGCTATAAGCGCCTCGTAGAGACCGAAGTGGCGGCCTCGGAAGCTGATCTAGAGGCAGATGACGGGGACGTACCGATAAGGCCCGATCTCATCCTCATCGACGGCGGCGCGGGTCAACTCGCAATTGCAGTTGAGGTGCTAGCACAATTGGGTCTCAGCGATATTCCCGTGGTCGGCATTGCCAAGGGTCCTGAACGTGAGGCGGGGCGCGAGCACTTCCATGTGCCTCACCGGCCGCATCCCTTCATGCTGGAAACAAAGGACCCGGTGCTTTATTTCGTGCAACGCCTCAGGGACGAGGCGCACCGGTTCGCAATTGGCGCTCACCGTGCCAAAAGGTCGAAGGCCGCCGGCGTCAATCCTCTCGACGAGATTGCCGGCATCGGCCCTAAGAGGCGGCGTGCGCTCCTCAAACATTTTGGATCGGCTAAGGCAGTCTCGCGCGCAGGCGTTGAAGACTTGAAGTCCGTCGAAGGCATTTCGGCTGAGATGGCAGAGAAGATCTACGACTTCTTCCACGAACGACATGTCTGAGAACGGCTTGACGAGAAGAAGCGAGGCAGTCCAAGAGCTAGCGCTCTAGGACCGCCTCATTGTGCTTCGACTTCCAATTTACGCAGAACATTAACGCGGATACTATCGAAGCCTAACGACCTTGCAGCCTGCATGGCGGGGTGTAGCGGGCTTGCATATCGTTTCCGTGACAAGAACGTTTGAGCCCCGGACTCCCATCCCTCGAAGTCCATCAAAGCCTGTGGATAACCCGCCAGAGTATTTGCCCGTGACGAATCCGGCAGCAAAATCAGAAAGAAAAGAAGAGCCGCGGGGCACCTCCTCTTGGCCTCGTGGTCAATCTCCAGCGGCGGCCAGGGTGCCTTCGGGTAGCACCCCTAGGATGGGTGCGATGCGCCGGATCAAGCGGCCGGCGGAAGGTGCTGCATTGACGGCCGCTGCAATCTCCCCGCCCGTCTCGGGCGAGGGCTTAGGTTCAAAGAGGGAGATGAGAACAAGATATTGCGGCCGGTTCATCGGGAACGCGGCCAGGAAGGATGAGATCACCGCGCTCTTCTTGTATCCACCGGCGTCTGGTATTTCAGCCGTGCCAGTCTTGCCGCCGACCAGATAGCCGGGCACGTCCGCGCGCTTTCCTGTTCCAGCCGCATCCGTCACGTTGAGGCGCATGAGTTCATTTATGCGAGCGCTCGTAGCGGGTTTCAGCGCCCTCACGCGGATTGTCTCACTTCCGGGCAAGCGTCGCACGTAGGTGGGCATGACGAGTTCGCCGCCATTGAAGAGCGCGGCGGCGGAAGCCGCAAACTGCAGCGGCGCGATAGCGATTCCGTGGCCATACGCCATAGTGATCTGAGAAATGCGATCAAAGCGCTCGGGCAACTGCGGAGCCGCTATGGGCCCTGCCTCTGTTTGCAACCGATCAAGAAGACCGAGTTTGCCAAGAAATGCCTTATGCCGATCGGCACCAGCGTCAAGCGCCAGCATAGCGGCACCGACATTCGAAGAGTGAGTGAATACTTCGGCAACAGAAAGCGGGCGACCCGGACCATGACTATCCTTGATCGTGAAGCGGCCCTCGACGATAGGCTGCGTCACGTCGAGGATGGTCTGCGGGCCCGCGCGCCCAGCATCGAATGCCATGGCGAGGGTCACGGCTTTGAATATCGAGCCGAGCTCGTAGGTTCCCCCCGAAATCCTATCGAGCCGCGCCGGGTCCTGAAGTTCGGAGGGCCGCGCCGGATCTGCTGCCGGCAGAGACGCAGAGCCCATAACTTCACCCGTCGTCACGTCGAGCACGAGCCCGGCAGCACTCTCGGCACCATAGCGGCGCATCGCGCGGTGAAGTTCATCCTCAAGACTGTGCTGCACGCCAATATCGAGAGAAAGTCTCAACGGGGCGCGATCGGACCGCGTGGCCCCATGCACTGCTTCCGTTCCGATTACCTCGTCGATGTAGCGTTCGATCCCCGATACGCCGCGGTTATCGATATCAACCGTGCCGATCACATGTCCGGCTATGCGTCCGCCAGGATAGGCGCGGCGGAGCTCGTTGCGGAACGACAATCCTGGAAGTCCAAGATTGTGAACCTGCTGAGCGACCGCTGGCGGCAGGCCCCGCTTCAGCCACACAAACCTGCGTGAACGATCAGAGAGCGACTTCCGGATCTCGTCAGCATCGAGTTCAGGCAGAACCGACGTCAGACCTTCGGCAACCTCATCGCGATCGATTACAAGTGACGGATCGGCAAAAAGCGAGGGGACTTCGACATCGGTCGCTAGCAGACGTCCGTTGCGATCGACGATGTCCGGGCGGGCAAATGTCGCCGAGATCGGTTCGCTGACGCTCAACGAGATGGCCCCCTCGCTATTCGACGCGAGCCAGCAGAGCTTTCCCGCGATGGCGGAAAGAGAGGCCGTAACCGCGATGCCGACGGCCAAGACACGCAATCGAAATTGGCGCGCAAGTTCGCTGCGGGACTGTGCCGCCTCAGTGGGCGTGCGACGGCTTCGGCAAATGCTATCCACCCAGGCCACAGGAGGCCCTCGTCAGCGTGCGGTTGAGCCAGTGACGATGTCAGCCGCTTCAACCGGACGGGCAAACTGCTTCTCAGTAGGCGGTCTCAAGCCTTGAGCGCGGGCAAGAGGCTCAATGCGCTCGGGCCGCGCTAGATGTGCCCGTTCGGCCTTGAGGACGGCGATGTCGCTGCGGGCCTTCGCGGCCTCAGCTTCGGCCCACCGAACTCGTTGCTCGATCAAGCGGGTGTCGTAATTCAATCCGTAGAGTAGGAATGCGCTGGCGAGGGCCATAAAGATCGCGGAGATGGTCGCGTTACTCATTGTTACCCCTAATCAAATTGAGGCGTCGTACCCTTGAATTTAGGGCGCAGCATCCGGCTTTGGCGGGGCGTCGGTTCTGATCGCCGACCTCAGCCGTGCCGAGCGGGCACGCAAATTGAGATCCAATTCACCTTTCTGAGGTGTTAACGGACGAGTGTTAATAATTCGAAAACTTGGCGCCGAAAATTTTGCGGAAGTCTCCGGAAGATATCGCGAACCCCTGGGCTCGCGTCCGGCACGCTCGACAAGAAAGCGCTTCACGATGCGGTCTTCCAGAGAATGGAAGGTCACGACTACAAGCCGGCCGCCGGGCTTCAGAGTGCGTTCTGCTGCGGCAAGACCACGCGAAAGTTCGCCAAGCTCGTCGTTGACGTAGATTCGGAGGGCTTGGAAGGTGCGCGTCGCCGGATGCTTGCCCTCATCGCGCTGGCCGCGCAACACCCGAAAGACGAGATCAGCGAGCTCGCGCGTGCGGGTGAAGGGCCGTTCACTTCTCTCCTTGACGATCGCCTTCGCGATGTGGCGGGAGCGGCGCTCCTCTCCAAATTCGAAGATCACGCGAGCGATCTCCGCCTCGGCCGCGGTGTTGATAAAGTCGGCCGCAGTGATGCCCTCGCGGCTCATGCGCATGTCGAGCGGACCGTCGTGGAGAAATGAGAACCCCCGCTCGGGCTCATCGAGATGCATGGAGGAAACGCCGATGTCGAGGACCACCCCGTCGACGGCTTCGAGACCTTGCGCGTGAGCAATGCTATCGAGTTCGCCGAACCGACCTGCACAAAGCAAGAGACGCGGCTTAAACTCCGCAACCAGTGCCTCTCCCGCTGCAAGTGCAGCGGGATCGCGATCAATCGCTAAAACCTTGCAATTGGCCGATTGGAGTATGGCGCGCGTATACCCCCCCGCGCCGAACGTACCGTCAATGTACGTCTCGCCGTCCTTGATCTCGAGTGCGCTCAAGACCTCCGAGAGCAGCACGGGAATGTGCCGGCCGCGGCTCTGCGGGGTCTCCGGGCCTGCTCCGGACGGTCCCCGCCGCGTCATCCCCGTGCTCCCTCGTTGCCGCCGTCTCCCGACGAGCGGCCGCTCCCCGCGCCGAGTAGGTTTCTGTGGTCACGCACTTTCTCTCGAGCCTTCCTCCGGCGCTCATCGAAGCGCTCAGGGGACCACATTTGAAACTTATCACCCAAGCCGACAAACGTGATCTGATCGCCGATCCCGGCATGGGCCCGAAGGCTTTGAGGAAGGACGATGCGTCCGTCGCCGTCGATCGAGAGGACCTGGACCTCTCCATAAAGTGCGACAGAGAGCTCGTCTCGCTCGTCCGAATAGTCCGGCAGGCCGCTGAGAAGCCCGTCGATCTTCTTCGCAAGCCTTTCGCCGCCAGCATCGAGAGCCGGAGCGTCGAGCGAGGGGTAGCAGTAAATGCCGCCAGCATACCCGTCGCGTTCCAAAACGGCGCGAAACGGGGCTGGGATCGAGACCCGGCCTTTGGCGTCGATCTTGTTCGTGAATGTCGAGACAAAGCGGTCCATCCCCTGTTGCTTGTGCCCTCACCTCTCCACGCTACAGAACCTATGACGCCCTCTGATGAACCCCCATTGGGAAAGGGGGCGGGGCCGTGGCAGTCGCTCGGGTCTGGGCCCTCAACCAGACCGGCGCCACACCACGGTCCCTTGCCCGGTGCGGTCGGGCTTATATGGGATCTCATGGTTTTCTATGGTCGTCAATGGTCTGTTAAGGATTTGATCGGAGCAAAATGGGTTTTCCACAGCAAGCGGTCTCGGTCCGCCATCAAGATCTGCGGCGGCTATCCTTACCCTCGCCTTTCCAACTCCTTGGCCGCGTGGCCAAATCTCCTCCATCCCCAACCTGGAAGCCCGGTCCATGGCCCCGTTTTCGTTAAGGCGTATGATCCATTTCATTGGGCTTCTCACGATGACCGCAAGCTTCCCTTGGACGGCATCGTTTGGGGCCACTCTTGAAGCTGCGCCCGCCCAATCCGGGGCTCCGCTTCGACTCCATGTCGAAGAGCAGGGTCAAGGGAAGCCCGTAATTCTCATTCATGGTCTTGGGGCGTCTACATTCACCTGGCGCAACGTCGCCCCTGAGCTGGCAAAGTTCCACCACGTGCTTGCCGTCGACCTCAAAGGCTTCGGCCGGTCTCCCAAGCCAGCGGACGGCGCCTATTCCTCTACCGATCAAGCGCGCCTCATCGCGGACCTCATCCGCGAGCGCGGGCTCGAAGGCGTGACATTGATCGGTCACTCGTTCGGGGGAGCGGTCGCGGCGCGCGTAGCCCTTGATATGCATGATCGAAGCAAGCGCATTTCAAAACTCGTTCTTATCGATGCGCCGGTCTTGCCCGATGCGGTGCCGCGCTATTTCAATTTTGCAAAAAAGCCCGGCTTGCTTGAGCTCATGATGAAGCCGCTTAGCGCGCAGCAGATGGCACGCCTCTTGCTCGAAGGCTCCAGACTGAGCAAGCCATCAGAGGCCGACATTGCGGGCTATGCGGCTCCTTACGAAAATGCAGACGCACGATCTGCGTTTGCCGAAATGGCACGCAGCATTCTGAGCGAGCGCGATCGCACCATCGAAAACCGGCT
>CAZSNH010000215.1:0-262 GCA_964607855.1 uncultured Hyphomicrobium sp.
CAGAAGCTCGAGGTTCGCGGTCACCCCGGTCACGATCTTCGAGACGTCGGCTTCGTCGACCTCAGCCTTGACACGCACCGAAGTCATGTCGCCCATCGTGATGAGGGGCACTTCAACCTGGGGCGAGACGATCTCGCCGACTTTGGTATTGACCTGAAGAATGGTGCCTGCACTCGGTGCGCGAATGCGCGTCTTGTCGAGGAGCGCTTCGGCCATGCGAACTTCAGTGCGCGCCTTGCTGACGGCCGATTCGGCTGGGCTC
>CAZSNH010000215.1:272-5499 GCA_964607855.1 uncultured Hyphomicrobium sp.
AGATTGGACTTTGATTGGGCTTTCACAAAGCTGATGCGTTCGCGCTCCAGGCGATCGTTGGCTTCCTTAAGCCGCTTTCTTGCATCGACGACATTCTGTTCATTGCCCGAGCCGTTGCGCTTCGAAGCCAGTGCATAGTCGAGCTCGATCCGGGCACCGGTGACGGCGCGTTCGGCAGAGTAGATGGCGTCTTCGGCTTTGCGGACGTCTTCACGTCCCGAAGCGAAATTGCGTTCGCGATCCTCGCGCTGGGCCTCGGCTTCGGCTTCCGCCGACGTCAATCGCGCGCGTGCTTCAGAGTCGTCGAGGCGGATCAGTAGCTCGCCTTCCTCGACCTTGTCGTCAACTTTGACAAGAACCTCTTCCACCCGGCCAAGCAGCGTGGTGCCGAGGCGGATGTCGCCTGACTTGGGTTCGACGCGTCCCGGGGCTGCGGCCACCCAGTTCACGACTGGCGCGGCCTCCGAGATTTCCGAGGAATAACCGTAGCCGCCATCTCGAGTGTAGACATAGTAACCGCCGCCAGCGACGAGCGCCAAGAGGATGGCCAATGTAAGATTCTTCATCATGGAACTCGCTGCTTTCGTCTTTCTGGCTTTTTCCGTCTGTTGCTGTCGAACTTAGGCGGCAGCCTGCAGCGGAGCCGAATGAGGGGCATCGCCGCTGGCTACTTTATCGCGCGGACGCTCATCTGCAACAATCCGTCCGTCTTCGATACGGATAATGCGGTCGGCATAAGCAAGCGTGCGGTGGTCGTGGGTCACGGCCAGAACGGCCCGGTTCGGGTCTTTGGCGACCTGGGAGAGCAGTTCCATCACGGCCTTGCCGTTTTCACTGTCGAGAGCCGCCGTCGGTTCATCTGCCAATACAACCGAAGGATGACCAGCGAGCGCCCGGGCGATCGCAACGCGCTGCTTCTCGCCGCCCGAAAGCTTCGAGGGGTAGGCATTGATGCGGTGGCCGAGGCCGACGGATTTCAGGGCTTCCGTTGCAACCTGGACCGGATCGGTGGTCTTGGCTTTGCGCACGTCGAGGGCGACCATGACGTTTTCAAGGGCCGTGAGCGTCGGAAAGAGGTTGTACGACTGGAACACGAAACCGATGTGTTTGCGGCGAATTTCCGCGAGTTCCTCGGAGGAGGCGCCGACGGCCTGCTCGCTCGATACATTAAGATCACCCGAGCTTGCTGTGAGGATGCAGCCGAGAATCGAGAGCAGTGTGGTCTTGCCCGAGCCCGAGGGCCCCATGAGGAGGGTGAGTTCACCGGGACGCAGGTCCATATTGACGCCCTTGAGAATTTTGAGCTCACCGGCGCCGGTTTGGATGCTCTTATGGATGTCGCGTGCCTCGAGGAGGGGGCGAGTGGTTGCTTTCGAAGTGGTGGTCATTGGTTGGTCTCCCATAGCCCTAAGTGTGTTCCGATGGCCTGAGAGTGCCCCATCCCCCGTTCCCTCGCTGTTCCCGGCGATACACGGATCGATTTTCCTAGAGTTTGTTTCCGCTTATTTTCGTCTCTCTTCCACTAGTCATTGTAATGGTTAACAAATTTCGATGCCGGAAGCAGACCTCTAGGGAGTGGGCCCAGACGTTCCGACCTTGCTATGGCCTACGATCAAAAGTGCTATTGTATTCGGGACACTCATAAGATGCGGGCTAGGGCCTCTGCACACCTATCATTTCAATGCGGGTTGCCGGCCCCAGCAAGACTTGGCATGAGCATCACAAACCACACTGCGCGAGCCCCCGTTGATGATGTCTCGACTTCGGATGTTGCCCTGGCTTGGCCTTGCCGGACTTATCCAGGCAGGCTGCGCGGCGCCAAGCACGGAAATACTGGATTTGGGCGAGAGCAAGCAGGAATTCGAGCAGTATTCGAACGGCGGAAACTACCGCTTCCAGTGGGTCTCGACCGGCGCCGACAGCTATCGCACCATCCTCTGGCGTCAGGGAGAATCGCTCTCAGACGATCGCAAGGACGAGAAACTCGTGACCGGCGTCGTGCGATCGGTCTTTCATGAGAAGTTCTGCAAGGAATTGAAGCTACCCGTAACCTTCGCCGAAGGCAGTCCCTCACCCGTGGGCGAAGCGGGTAAGTGGCAGGCATCGCTTCGGTGCGCGCAGCCGCCGCCACCCCCGCCCAAACCGAAACCTGAAAAGAAGAAACCGAAGCCCGCCGAAACGGCGGCGAGCCCGGAGAAGTCCACCCCGGCATCCTCCGACAAAAAGGAGGCATCGACGTCTTCTTCGTCCTCCTCGGGGTCGTCAAAGTCGCAGTCTCTCGGTGACGGGCCCGTCGAATGCGTCGCAAACAAGGGCGGCGGCTTCGACTGCAAGCCAAAGCGGTAGGTCGCGGCTTTCCAGCACTAGGCTGCGGATTTGAGGGCGTCGACGATATCCTCGATGGCCATGCGCTTGCGGTAATCGGGATCAACAAAGCGCGCTGTGATCCTCCCGTCGCAACCGACAACAAACGTGGCCGGAATGGGAAGGAACCATGTGTCATTCCCCTGAAAGAGCGAGATGTCTATTTCGGCAGACTTCATAAGTTTTTTCAACTCGTCGCCAACATAGATTGCGAGGCCTATGGAGAGTGCGTACCCATTGTCGACATCGGTAAGAACGGGAAACGGTTTTGCTTTCGCTTGGGCCTGCAAGGCCACCGCGAAGTGCGCGAGGTCGGGTGTGATGGCGATGATTTGAGCGCCCAATGGCTCAACTTCGCATTGGGCCTCAGCCAATGCGCTGGTGTTGATCCGGCAGTAGGGACACCAGTGACCACGGTGGAATGAAATTGCCGCGGGGCCGCGCGCGAGAACCTCGTCGAGACTGACAAGATGTCCCTCCTCGTCGGGCAGGACGAATTGGGGTAGAGGCTCTCCCACTTTGGGTGCGGAGGCACCCGATCCGCACTGTTGGAGCCGGGAAATGAGCCGTTCGATGGCGTCCGCGAAGGCGGGGCTCGCCAAGCGCACTGAATCCGCGAACGTTTCAAGGCGTGCGGGGAGCGGGGCATCGAGATCGCGTGCCCGCTCAAACGACTGCTCGAGAATTTCGTTGAGCGAAAGCTCTTTCGTAGGGCACGGCTTTCCTGGGAAGCAGGCTGCGCAATTCAGTTCGGCTCAAACGTTTACTTGCGCGCGAGATTGTGGGGCCGTGGCGCTCCGGGGGTCAATACCGATGTGAGGTGAGAGGTGCCACGCCGGAACCCCTCATTGTAGCGTTGTCCGCTCGATTGCCGGCTCTCGTGTCATCCCGGCATTCATTGCAGCGGTCCGGTTCTCTGCATTAAGGGCAATGACGAGCGCCTGGATGAGCCTGCAGGTCACTCGGCTGCCTGCTTTTCGTAGCCGAGCTGCACGTTGAGCTTGTGGATCAAGTCCGCAGCCGCCTCGGGAATGTTGGTGCCCGGCCCGAATACGGCTTTCGCTCCCGCTGCATAGAGGGCGTCGTAATCGCCGGGCGGGATGACGCCGCCCACCACGATCATGATGTCGTCACGCCCCTCCTTGGCGAGCGCCGCCTTCAAGTCCGGAACAAGCGTCAGATGGCCTGCTGCAAGTGACGACACCCCAATGACGTGCACGTCGTTCTCGACCGCCTGGCGCGCGGCTTCGTCCGGCGTTGCAAAGAGCGGTCCGATATCGACATCGAAGCCGAGGTCCGCGAACGCTGTTGCAATTACCTTCTGGCCGCGGTCGTGGCCGTCCTGGCCCATCTTGGCAATCAGGATGCGCGGCCGCCGCCCGTCGTTGCGCTCGAAGGCTTCGACGAGCTTCAGCACTTTTGAAACGTCCTTGTTCATGCCCCCGGCCTCGCTTCTGTACACGCCCGAGATGGCGCGGATCTCCGCGCGGTGGCGCGTGAACACCTTTTCCATGGCTTCCGAGATCTCGCCGACGGTTGCCTTGGCGCGTGCGGCCTTTACCGAGAGATCCAATAGGTTGCCGTTGGACCTGGCACCTTCGGTAAGTGCGTTCAAGGCCGCTTGCACCTCCTTTTCATTGCGCTCGGCGCGAAGTCTCTTGAGCTTCTCGAGCTGCTGGGTGCGAACCGCATTGTTGTCGACTTTGAGAAGTTCGATCTTCTGGTCATCGGCGTTGCGGAATTTGTTGACGCCGACGATGGTCTGTTTGCCGGAATCGATCCGCGCCTGCGTCCGGGCGGCGGCTTCCTCGATACGCATTTTCGGGATGCCTGCCGCAATTGCCTTCGCCATGCCGCCGAGGCTCTCGACCTCGGCGATATGCTTTTCAGCCTTCATGGCGAGATCGTAGGTCAGCCGCTCGATAAAGTGGGCGCCGCCCCACGGATCAATGGTGCGGCAGTTGCCGGTTTCCTGCTGGATGAGAAGCTGCGTGTTGCGGGCGATGCGCGCCGAGAAATCGGTTGGCAGCGCAATCGCTTCATCAAGCGCATTCGTGTGCAGCGACTGGGTCTGGCCTTGGGTTGCGGCGAGAGCCTCCATGCAGGTGCGCGTTGCGTTGTTGAAGACGTCCTGTGCGGTCAGCGACCAGCCCGACGTTTGAGAGTGCGTGCGCAGCGCAAGGCTGCGCGGATCTTTCGGATTGAACTCGCGCTTGATGTGGCGCGCCCACAAAAGGCGCGCCGCGCGCATCTTCGCGATCTCCATGTAGTAGTTCATGCCGATCGCCCAGAAGAACGATAAGCGCGGCGCGAAGCTGTCGACGGCCATGCCCGCAGCGACGCCCGCACGCACGTACTCGATGCCGTCCGCCAACGTATAGGCAAGCTCGAGATCGGCCGTCGCTCCGGCTTCCTGCATGTGATAGCCGGAGATCGAGATCGAATTGAACTTCGGCATCTTCTGCGACGTGTAGGCGAAGATGTCGGACACAATCCGCATCGAGGGCTCGGGTGGGTAGATGTAGGTGTTGCGCACCATGAACTCTTTCAGAATGTCGTTCTGAATGGTGCCGGCGAGTTTGTCCGGTGCGACGCCCTGCTCTTCGCCCGCAACGATGAAGAGGGCGAGGACGGGCAACACGGCCCCGTTCATGGTCATGGAGACGGTCATTTCCTGTAGCGGGATGCCGTCGAAAAGCGTGCGCATATCGTAGATGCTATCGATCGCCACACCCGCCATGCCAACGTCGCCCTTGACGCGCGGGTGATCGGAATCGTAGCCCCGATGCGTCGCGAGATCGAAGGCGATGGAGAGGCCCTTCTGGCCCGCCGCGATGTTGCGCCGGTAGAAGGCGTTGCTTTC
>CAZSNH010000216.1:0-5492 GCA_964607855.1 uncultured Hyphomicrobium sp.
TTGATAGGCCGGGTGTGGAAGTGCGGCAACGCATGGAGCTTACCGGTACTAATAGCTCGATCGGCTTCATCGCTCTCATTAAGCAATGCTCATCGCTTGCCTCGCGGCAGCGGATCCGCGCTCACGCGCGGGCTGCTCCGGCGGGGCGGCACTTGTGCCGGCGTCCCTTGGACGCGGAAGGCCTTTGGCCTCGAAGCAAGGATGAGCAGTAGGCATTGAGGCAGACCAGAAGAATTCATCACACGTCTCCGCTGACCTGGTGATATTGGCGGGGTGGCTGCACCCGATCCCATTCCGAACTCGGCCGTGAAACGCCCCAGCGCCGATGGTACTTCGTCTTAAGACGCGGGAGAGTAGGTCGTTGCCAGGTCTGCCGAGCCGTGTGATTCGAAATTCAATGTCATCAGTCGTCGAAAAGACGTTTCCCTCTTTGCAATAGTACTTCCAAAAAGCCGCTCGATCACTCGAGCGGCTTTTTTGTTTGAGCAAGTTCCTTCTTGCGCTGATTTCTCATTGAAGCATCAACGTGGACCTTACAGCTGCGTTGAAACTAAAACGCAATTCCGTCAACTTCCGAACTCGAGTTGGAAGAATTCAAAATCATAGTGTTTGACAGGATGCCCCGCGTGCATACTCTAGCGGTCGGCCGCAAGTGCGGTCTCGCACGCTTCGTCTCGCGCGCGACTAATCTCGAGACTTTTAATCTCGATCCATTAGGGACACCTGTTTCATGACATGGACCTTGAACTGCGGAGTGGGCCGGCACTGGTTCTTGGCTGCGGTTGCGCTTTTCCTCGTCGGTACGAATGCGATGGCGACGCCGGCACCAAAGGTTGGCGACGTGCTGAAAACCTACGCCGACATTGCCGAGGCTGCATATGCGGACAGCGTTACGGGAGCCGAGAAACTCAAGACGGCTGTGGACCGGCTCCTCGCCGAGCCTTCGACGTCGACGCTCGAGGCGGCACGCCAAGCCTGGAGAGATTCGCGTGTCCCCTACATGCAGACCGAGGTCTTTCGCTTCGGCAACAAGATCGTCGACGACTGGGAGGGTAAGGTCAACGCTTGGCCGCTCGATGAAGGCCTTATCGACTACGTTGCCGGTTCTTACGGAACAGAATCGGGAAAAAACGAGCTCTATGCGGCCAATGTCATCGCCAACACGTCGCTCAAGATTGGCGGCAAGATGGTCGATGCCTCGCGCATAGACGCAAAGCTCCTCGTCCGCGCATTACATGAGGCCGGTGGCGTCGAAGCCAACGTCGCAACCGGATATCACGCCATCGAGTTCCTGCTCTGGGGACAGGATCTCAACGGAACGGGCAAGGGTGCAGGAAATCGGCCCGCGACCGACTTCGACCTCAAGAACTGCACGGGTGGCAATTGCGATCGCCGGGCCGACTACCTTCGCGTCGCGACCGATCTGCTGATCGAAAATCTGAAATGGATGCGCGGCCAGTGGACCAAGATTGGCAAGGCACGCGAATCGGCTATCGGCAAGGGCGGTCTTGTCGCCGCCTTCACTGGCCTCGGTAGTCTCACTTACGGCGAGCTCGCTGGCGAGCGTATGAAGCTTGGCCTTATGATCCACGATCCGGAAGAAGAACACGACTGCTTCTCGGACAACACGCACGCGTCGCACTATTATGACGCCGTCGGCATCAAGAACGTCTATCTCGGGTCCTACACGCGAACCGACGGAAGCGTTGTCTCGGGTCCGAGCCTCTCCGATCTCGTCAAAGCCAAATCTCCCGAAGCAGACGCCGCCGTTCGCGCCGCGCTCGACGAGACGATGACTCATATGACGAAGCTCGTTGAGCGCGCCAAGTCAGTCGAGGCCTACGATCAGATGATCGGCGATGGGAATGCCGAAGGGAATGCGGTTGTTCAAACCGTGATCGACGCTCTTGTCGCCCAGGCGAAGGCGCTCGAAGGAGCAATCTCAGCGCTCGGGCTCAAGGGCATCGCGTTCGAGGGCTCCGATAGTCTCGACGATCCGCAGAAGGTCGCTCCAAATAAAAGCTGATAGTGGTTTTAAGCAACCAACTGAAAATACATAGAAAAACATGACGCATCCAGACCCTGATCAGACAACGTCTCTCCCCTCGGTCAATGTCAACTTACCGATAAACAAGTGTGAGGATCATTGACCGGTCTTGAGGAAACGATCCAAATGAACCCCGCTGACGGTCCAAGAACCGTACTCATTTCGGCAACGCTCGCGGCTCTGTGCGCGGCTCATGCCAATGCCGCCGATCTTGGTGGAGATTGCTGTGCCGACCTTGAAGAGCGAATTGCCGTGCTTGAGAGCACAACGGCGCGCAAAGGCAACCGCAAGGTCTCGCTCACTGTCACCGGCGCGGTAAATAAGGCTATTCTCGCTTGGGATGATGGAAAAGAAACAAACGCCTACATCGTCGGCAATAAGAACGACCAGTCGAATTTTAGCTTTGTCGGTGAAGCCGGCATCGCAAAGGGCTGGAAAGCCGGCTACGAAATTCTGATCCGTCTCGAAGATACATTGTCCGATGCGGTCGACCAGGCCACCGACAGTCCGCCGTCCGGTTTCACATTCTGGCAGTTGCACTGGTGGATTGAGAACGACAAGCTCGGCAAGATTTCGGTCGGCCGCGCTTCGCGGGTTTCCGATACTGCGCCCGAAGTCGACCTTTCGGAAACGGGGCTTGCTGGCTACGCGGGTGTGCAGGACGTTGGTGGCGGCTTCCTCTTCCGCCGTCGCGACGGCGCACTTGGCGCCCTCACCTGGGGAGATGTCTATAATCACATCAATGGCGATACGGCCGACATCGTCCGCTGGGACAGCCCGACGGTTGCGGGCTTCAGCGTGGCTGCGAGCTGGGGTGAGGACGACATTTGGGATGTTGGCGCCCGGTACTCCGGAAATGCCGCGGGATTCGTTGTCGAAGGTGCCATCGCCTATACGGAATCAAGCGATGAAAACGGCATTGATGGTGGCGGCGATACGCCCAATTCAACCATTGTCGGCTCAGCCGCAGTGCTCCACGAACCGACGGGCTTGAACTTTGCAGCCGCTGCCGGTTATCGCGATTTCAACGCGCCGGTAGAGGACGCCGACAGTGAATTCCGTACCCCTGCCGACGCCCGCTTCATCTACGTTAAGCTGGGCTGGCTGGCGAACCTAAATAATCTCGGGCCGACTGGATTCTACGGCGAATACGGCCACTTCAAGAACTACGTTTCCGCAGGCGTTGATGAGGAGGGTGTAGCTTCGCTCTCTCTTACCGGCGTCGCCAACGTTTGTGCTGGCGCAGGCGATGCGTGCCGTGTCACCGGCAGCGACGCCGAGGTTTGGGGTTTCGGCGCGGTCCAGCATATCGAGTCCGCCGAGATGCAGGTTTACATTGGCTGGCGCCGGCACTCGGCAGCGTTCGATCTGGTGGACGTAACAGGGGCCGCTGTTACGGAGGCCGGCGTTGAGGATTTCGACACGCTGATTGCCGGCGCGAAGATTTCCTTTTAGCTGACGTGGCACCAGAAGGGGTCATATTGAATTGGGTAGACCACTCAAGATCGCTACGATCGTCTTGATGACAGGCCTGCTGCTCGTTGGCGTCTTGGCTTTCGGGATGAATGCCAGCGGAGGCGCAACGCCGAAATCATGGGCGAGCATCGAGCCCGGCGAGGAACATCCCGGCGGTAATGCCACGACTCGGCGCAGCCTCGTCAATCGCGACGCCTTCTCGCAGCCATCGGAAGGTATCGGCTTCGAGGGAGAATCGAAGTTCCGCATCGGCAACTCCATATTCCGGCGATTATGGGTTTCGGCGCCTTCGTCCACCGACTCCTCAGATGGACTTGGTCCCCTTTACAATGCGCGGGGCTGCCAGAATTGCCATTTGAAAGACGGGCGCGGCCATCCACCGAACGCGAACTGGCCGGACGATGATGCCGTTTCGATGCTGATGCGCCTTTCCATTCCGCCTCAGACGGATGAAGAAAAGCGGCTGCTCGCAGAAAGCCGCATTAAGAGCGTGGACGAACCCGTTTATGGTGGGCAACTGCAGGACCTCGCGATTCAGGGACATGATATCGAGGGCCGCATTTACATCGATTATTCCGACGTTGTGGCTAAGCTCGCGGGTGGGGAGGTCGTAACGTTGAGAAAGCCTTCCTATCGGGTTGGAGATCTCAGCGCGGGACCGATGCATCCGGAAACCATGATATCGGTTCGCGTTGCACCACAAATGATTGGCCTTGGTCTACTCGAAGCCATTCCGGAGGACCACATTCGCGCCAACGCCGACCCCGAGGATGCGAATAGAGACGGCATTTCCGGGCGCGCGAACGAGGTCTGGTCGATTGAGCATGACAAGGTCATGCTCGGCCGGTTTGGCTGGAAAGCGGGCAGTCCCACTGTACGCCAGCAGAGTGCGGAAGCCTTTGCTGGCGACGTTGGACTCTCGACGCCGCTCGTGCGGAAATCGGCTGGCGACTGTACAAAGGCTCAATCAACTTGCCTTGCCGCGCCCAACGGGGACAGCGCACGTAATGACGGGGCTGAGGTGTCGCGCGAACTCTTCGACCTCGTAGCGTTTTACGCGCAGAATCTGGCCGTGCCGCCCCGGCGCAATGCGGATCGCGCCGACGTCCTTAGGGGTAAGACCGTCTTTCATTCGCTGGGATGTGCCGCCTGTCACGTGCCTTCCCAAAAGACGGGCGATCTCGAAGGACAGCCGCACCTGAGCCGGCAAATCATCTGGCCCTACACGGATCTTCTCCTGCACGATATGGGCGAAGGTCTTGCCGACAACCGCCCCGAAGGCCGGGCAGATGGGCGCGAGTGGCGCACGCCTCCCCTTTGGGGGATCGGTCTTACAGAGGCTGTTAGCCGCCATTCTTTCTTCTTGCATGATGGCCGCGCGCGCAATCTCGAGGAGGCCATTCTCTGGCACGGCGGCGAGGCTGAGAAGGCGCGCAACAACTACGCGAAATCGCGCAAAGCTGACCGCGAATCGCTCATCACCTTTTTAAAATCGCTCTAATTTTTTATCTCACGCAGGCTGGTGGCCACTGTGCAACACATGCCTCGAATAATTCATGCGTCTAAGCCGAATGCATCGGAAAACGCCAGCAATTTCGAATCCTAGTTTTGATCTGTTCCAATTTAAAATCATAGTGTTTGACCGTGCACGTCTCATGCATAATTTCCTTCTCTGGATCGCAAACGCGGCCACGCTCGACCTAATGCCGGGCGCCTAATCTCGAGACCTTGACTCTCGATCGTTTGGGGGGAACCAATGACCTTTGAATGTGGCGCGCGTCATGTGCGCCTTGATCAGTTGATCGCGAAGATTTCCGGAATTGCGCTGATTGGCATTGTTTGCTTGAGTGGCGCTGCCCAGCAGGCCGCATCTCAGTCTGCGGACGAGGCGGCGACCGAAGTCTTACCTGAAATCACCGTTGAAACGATCGAGCCCGAACAGAAGAAATATCCGGCCGCCGCGCCCGCG
>CAZSNH010000217.1:0-5478 GCA_964607855.1 uncultured Hyphomicrobium sp.
TGCCTTCCTAGAGTCATTCGATCCGGGGCTTGTCGAGGAAACGCAAAAGTTTGCGCAGGACTTGTTTGCTCACGCGAGAACGGTGCTTTCCGACATACCTTTTCCACTCGGCGGGCCAGCGCTCGTTCACGTGTTATATATATTGGCGCGCCAGCGCCTGCCGGATGTTATCGTCGAGACTGGCGTTGGATCCGGCTACTCGTCGGCGAGCTTCCTCGCCGCGATCAGGCAGAACGGCAAGGGCCACCTATACAGCAGCGATTTCCCCTACTTTCGCTTACCCAACCCAGAACAGTATGTCGGCGTTGTCGTTGCGAACGAACTGAGAGGATCTTGGTCCCTGTTTCTTCGCGGTGACGATGAAAACCTGCCGGCAATCCTGCGGAAGTGCGGAAAGATCAGCATCTTTCATTACGATTCGGACAAATCATATATTGGCCGCCAGCGTGCGTTGGAAATTGTGTTGCCCGCTATGGCAGATAATGGCCTTGTAATCATGGACGACGTTGAGGATAATTGCTTCTTCCACGACCTGATCCAAACGCACCCTGAGAAGCCCTTCAAAATTTTATCTTCCAAGGGCAAAGTCGCCGGCAAAGGCAAATATGTGGGTCTGTTGGGAGCGATTTAACAGGGCGCACATGGTGCCCTTCACAGGCGGATACGCCGCTTGTCCCGACCTATCACGGAACCCAACTCTTCTTAAATCTGGTGAGCGGCGAGGAAGCTCGCAATTTCAGCGGCGACCTTGGCGGGATGCGCCCTATCTGCGCCCACCATATCTGCCAGGCTGACGTGCCGTCCGGCATCAATGCGCCTGTCGATCTTGCAAAGCCGGTAGAATTCGTTGATGGCGCCGATCGCACCATCAAGCGGCATGTCGCAGATGAGCGCCACATGGGCCATTATGTCGGCCGCACTTCCGCCTGCAGGCGTGCGCGATATCTTCCAGCGTTGCGCTGTGCCGCCGAGCTTTCGGCCGGCGACGGCAACATTGTAATCGCCATCGCAAAATGATCCCTCGATGGCAGACGCGTAGGCCTCGAGTCCCATCTCCTCTTTCAGAAAAAGCAAAACGGGAGCGAGGAGGCGACGATAGGCCCGGCCGATCGAACGCGCCGGCGTATCATCGCGAAAGGCCATGGAAACATTGATCATGCCCGGCGCTTGCGGGGTGAGGTCGCCGCCCGTGTCGCGCTCTTTAACGTCCCAACCAAGCGCGCCAGCAGCCCGCGCGGCCTCGGGAAAGCAGGGCCGGGCCGACATTCCACGAGGCACGATCAGCGCTTGGTGCGTTCGCCAAACGACAAATCCGGTACTTGTCGAGCCTTGCTCGCTCAATTTTGCAAGAAGCGTTCGCTCGGCCTCGAGCGCCTCCTCGAACGAAAGCAATCCTCCACACGCGGGAATGAGACCCCGGAGCGAAGGAAGTTCATTGCAGGCGCTCATCGGCCTCAGGTCATATTCTCGATGATCTTGCAGAGATCGGTCAGGAAGTTGGCAGCCGGTGCGCCGTTCACTGCGCGATGATCGAACGTCAGCGAAAGCCCCATGACGGGGCGGATCTCAATGCGTCCGTTCACGACCCACGGCCGCTCAGCGGTTTCGCCGACACCGAGGATGGCCAGCTGCGGCACATTGAGGATCGGCGTGAACAAGCGAACGCGCGTGAGGCCGATGTTCGAGATCGTGAAGGTGCCTCCCGTCATCTCCTTGACCGACAGCTTGTTGACTTTTGCGCGGTCGACAAGATCCCGGCGCCTGGCGCAACGTTCGGCAAGCGTCATTGCGCCGGCGTTGAGAATGGCCGGCGCGACCAGTAGGTCCCCCGGCAGTGCCACCGCTAGAGCGATACTGATCTCACTCTTCAGCTGAATCTCGCCATTCTGAAGATATCCGTTGAGGCCCGGGTGCTTCTGCAGACATTGAATGACGGCATCTACGAGCAGGTCCTCGACTGAAACCTTGACATCCGGCGAGGAAACGCGCGCCTTCATTGCCAAAAGACCACTGACGTCGCATTCCGCGTGATGGGTGAGCTGCGCCGACGACGCCAGGCTCTCCATCATTTTGGAGGCGATCATCCCCCGCATGCCTTTGAGCGGGATGACCGTGTCGCCGGATGCGGCAGGCGGTTGGGCTGTTTCACTCATATCTTAAAGGACCGATCAGCCGATGATAGCGATCGTAGACCCTTTGGCCACGACCGCCTCGGCGGGCTGAGAGATCTTGATTGGACCCGATGCCGGGGCCTTGATCTCGTGCTGCACCTTTTCAACCATGATTTCGGCGATAAGCTGACCCTCGCTGACGTTCCCGCCATCGCTCACGAGCCAATTCGTGATTACCGCCTCCGAATCCTCCTCCCAAAGATCGGTCGGGATCGTTACAGCCACCGCCATCGCTTCTTTCCTTTCATCTCGTTGAACGCAAGCACGATCTTATCCGGGTTCGGCAGCGCAAATTGTTCCATCGGTCTCGTAAACGGGATGGGAATGTCTGGGTATGCGACACGAGCCGGCGAGGCCTTAAACACAGAGACGTCGCGTTCGGCGATGCTCGCGATGATTTCGCCTGTCAATCCATAGCTCTGATAGTCCTCGTCGACAACAATGAGCCGGCCCGTCTTGGCAACGGACTTGAACACTGTATCGCGATCGAGCGGAACCAGTGTTCTTAGATCGATGACTTCAGCATGCACACCTTCTGCTGCCAGCTTGTCCGCCGCTTTGAGCGCGTTGTGCACACCCATGGCGACGCCGACGATCGTAACATCGCTACCTTCGCGAACAACGGCGGCCTTGCCGAAGGGAATGTTGTAGACTTCTTCGGGGACATGAACCGTTGCGCGCGCTTCGGTTCCGAGCCACCCCATGCCCTGAAGTCCTTTGTGGAACATGTAGATTACCGGGCTGTCATCTCGGATCGCCTGCGTCATGAGGCCTTTGGCATCATATGAGTTGCTCGGCGTGACCACCTTCATGCCCGGCAAATGCGCAAACGTCGCATAGAGACATTGAGAATGCTGGCCAGCATCACTATAGCCGCCGCCGGTCGAGGTCATTAGAACCACTGGCACTTTGACATTACCACCCGAGAAATAGATGTTCTTGGCCATCAGGTTGTAGATTGCGTCGAAGCAGACGCCGAAGAAGTCGACGAACATCAACTCAACAATGGGGCGCATTCCATCTGATGCGGCGCCTACCGCCGCACCCATGAAAGCAGTTTCCGAAATCGGCGTGTCACGGACGCGCTCGGGTCCGAACTCTTCGAGGAGGCCACGTGTATTGCCGAACACACCGCCGAGCTGAGCGATGTCTTCGCCCATTACGAACACGGTAGGATCGATGCGCATTTCCTGCGCGATCGCCTCGGCCATGGCGCGCGCGATCGTGAGTTTTCTCTCATTCTGAAGGACTGGTGCTGCGGTCGACATAGGGATTTCTCTCCCAAGGTGCAGATTTCTTGTTTGACTGGCAGGAGCGGACGGTGAGGTGCCGAGTGATCACCGCACTCGCTCTTAGGCGAAGACCTTGTCGAGTGCTTCGGCGGGCTCCGGATACGGGCTAGCTCTTGCGAAAGCGATGGCATCATCGACACGGGCGCGGGCCCGTCCGACGATTAGGTTGTCTTCCTCGGCCGTGAAGCCGTCTTCGCGCATCATACGCGCTTTGAATGCCGGAATCGGATCCAGAGCGCGCAGCCGGTCCAATTCACCCTTCGGTCGATAGCCTTCCGCGTCGCCCATAAAGTGGCCGGCCAGACGCGATGTCTCGATTTCAATGAGTGAAGGACCTCCACCCGATCGCGCACGTGCGATCGCCTCCCCGGCGACCCGGAAAATCTCGATCGGATCGTTGCCGCGTACCTGGTAGCCCGGTATGCCGTATGCTGCGGCGCGCACTGAGTTATCTGGCACCGCCGTCGAGGCCGCCTTCGCAACCGAAATACCCCAGGCATTGTCCTCCACGATGGTGATGAAAGGCAGTTTCCAGATCGCTGCCAGATTGAGGCTCTCGTGGAAGGCTCCCTGGTTGGCTGCGCCCTCGCCGATGTAGGCGACCGCGACACCTTCCTTTTTCTGCATTTTGCGTGAAAGCGCTGCGCCGACCGCAGGCCCCATGCCTTGAGCGATGATACCCGAGCAAGCGAAGTTCACGGCCGGATCGAAAATGTGCATATGACCACCGCGGCCGCCACTGAGACCCGTCTTCTTGCCGAAGATCTCAGCGGCCATCTTGCGAAGATCCACCCCCTTCGCGATCGCGATGTGGTGAGGACGGTGCGTCCCTGTCACGACGTCCGAGATCTTGAGATGAGCGCACACCCCGACTGCGCAAGGCTCCTGGCCATTCGAGAGGTGCATCTCGCCCGGGATTGGGCCATTGGCCATGTTAAAAATCGGCTTCTTTCCTTCGAGATAGATCTGCTCAATCGTCTCCTCGAAAAATCGGCTGACCAACATGGTCTCGTACATCCAAACTTTCTGCTCCCTGGTGGGTACCACGAAACGTTCCTCCCTGAACTGGCGCCTTGATTTGGCACCATCTTGCTTTGGCCATCGCCAGACACTGATCGTCTTCAATGAACAAGCATCCGGTATGCCAGTTGGACCACTGCGTTTGGTCGATAATTAACTCTTCTTATTCAATGCGTTATTTGGAGGGATCGAATTCGATCAATGGCTTCGCGTAACATACGTGCGACACTTGTGTCGCAGCCACAGAGGCTCGAATCGAATTCTGCAACTTTCGCTGCTCCCCGACTGGCTGATGAGAAAAAAAAGAGGGCCCCGTGAAGGGCCCCTTGAGTTGGCGTACGATAGGTCTCGGATCGCACGCGGGAAACAACGTGGCAAATGAGAGGTGTCAGGCGGCAACGGCCTCCGTGATGCTGAGAAGCGCGGGCGCATGGATGACGCGGTTGAGCCTCAAGCTCGCCCTCCTGAAGAGTTCGGCGAAATCTGCCTCCGTGCGCTCTCGGCCGGGAAGCGACGCCATCATGAGTATGTCGAGCACCTTTCCGCCGTTGGGCTCGTTGCCCGGCGGAATTACGCAGTCGACCACAACGACTCGGGCCCCGGGATTCATGGCTTTTCGGATATTCTGCAGAATGGGCACGCAGACGTCGTCGGTCCAATCGTGCAGGATTCGTTTGAGGATATAGGCGTCACCGGCAGGGACAGACTTGAAGAAGTCGCCTTCCACGCATGTCCACCGGCCCGGAAGCTCACTTAGGCGCGCGTCCTTGAGAACGTGGGCCGCATCGTAATTGATGCCCTTGGCATTGGGAGCGAGCTTCAAAGCCTCGATCAGGAAGCCGCCATGGCCCCCCCCGACGTCGACGATCGTGTTGAAGGGCGTCCAATCGTACGCTCCGGCGATCGGTGCGTTCTCGAGATCCGACAGGCTCGACATTCCACGATGGAAGATGGCGCCGGCCTCTTTGTTTTGCGTGAGATAATCGAAAAAAGGC
>CAZSNH010000218.1:0-5466 GCA_964607855.1 uncultured Hyphomicrobium sp.
CAGGCACCCCTAACCGCTTCTCCTGTCGAGGAGATCTACGTGCTCCGCTCTGTGCGCGAGCAGCGCACAATGCCCCCTTCCGACTACTGCGCCTCGGCGCGATCGAGGCTCGCCGACCCAGCCTGGGAAGATCATTATACGTTCCGCTCAGTTGCGACCCGGCCGGAGGACGGACGCGTCCTCGATGCCGGCGTGGAGCCCGCCGGCACGATCCACGCGTGCTTCGGGCGCATGGCGGACGCCAATGTTTTGCAGCTTTACGGCGAATTCGCCGTGCACGGAATTACAGGCAAGGCCTTTGGGCCTTGCCACATGACGAAGTCCGATTTTCCGGAAAAGGGCATCCGGCTTTTTGGCTGCATCTTTGAGCTTTACGAATTGCCAGCACAATATGTCGGCGGGCAACTGACGACCAACTCCGTTACATCGCCGCGGCTCTTCGGCACCCAGTCTGAGCCACCGGGCTACACCCAGGTCTCAATTGCCACGATCAGGCTCTGGAAAAAGAGGACAAGCCCGTAAAGGGGATTTTATCACGCGCGTCTGATTGGGTTCCGATGCGGCGGGCCACCGAAACGTGCCATTATACCGTTATCGACGCGATTCGTTGCGCTTAGCGTGTCACTGCGCGAGCAAGATCGGAAACTCTGGGAGCCCGTCATTTTATGCCACCACCAACCACATTCGATCCCATCAATGGGTTGATCGGCGGAGTGCTGATCGGCCTCGCCGCCGTATATCTCATGTACTTTTCGGGGCTTATTGCCGGCATCAGCGGTATGGTCCGCCGTCTCGTTACCCCTTGGGGTCCCGAAGGGCTTCCGCCCAGTGCAGCATTTCTCGTGGGTCTCGCGTTCTCGCCCTCGCTTTATGCTGTCACGACGAGGCAATTTGCCGAGCAGTCGATCCCCGAGAGTGGAGTACTTGCGATTGTCGCCGGGCTCCTCGTCGGATTTGGCACGGTTTACGCCGGCGGTTGCACGAGCGGTCACGGCATCTGTGGTTTGGCGCGCTTCTCGAAGCGCTCGTTTGCTGCCGTTGCCACATTCATGCTGGCGGGAATGATCACCGTCTATGTTGCGCGCTACGTGGTGGGGAGCTGAACCATGAGCATCGTCATGAACTTCATCGCCGGCATGATTTTCGGCATTGGCCTCGTTATCTCGGGCATGATCAATCCGGCACGAGTGACGAACTTTCTCGATATCACGGGCCAGTGGGACCCGACGCTCGCCGTGGTGATGGCAGCCGCGCTGACGGTTACGGCCCTCGGTTATCGACTGGTCTTCAGCCTGCAAAAGCCGAGGTGCGCAGAGAAATTCGATCTGCCCAAGGCAACCGAAATCGACCAGCGCCTCATTGTGGGCTCCACAATCTTTGGCATAGGCTGGGGGCTTTATGGCTTCTGCCCAGGTCCGGCAATTGCCTCGCTGTGGACAGGCCGGATCAATACGTTGATCTTTGCCGCTGCGATGTTCGCAGGCGCGGCAGCTGCAGGGCATCTCTGGAGCGCGCGCAAGCCGTCGTGACGCGTCGAAAGGCAGCACCGATGGCGCAAAGGCCAAGTTATCTGTGCGTCGGCTCTCGACGTTGAACTTCTAGAGGCTAGCCAATGCCTGCTCGAGATCGGCAATGATGTCGGCCACATCCTCGATGCCGATTGAGAGGCGCACGACATCAGGGCCGGCGCCGGCGGCCATCCGCTGCTCATCGGTCAACTGTCTGTGGGTTGTCGAAGCGGGATGAATGACGAGACTTCTTACGTCGCCGATGTTAGCGAGGTGCGAGAAGAGTTTCAGCGATGACACGAGCTTGACGCCGGCATCATATCCGCCCTTGAGACCGAAAGTGAACACGGCGCCCGTGCCCTTGGGGCAGATCCGCTTTGCGAGCGCATGATTGGTGCTTGATGGCAGCCCGGCATAGTTGACCCAGGCCACGTTCGGATGTTTTTCGAGCCAGCTTGCAACGGCAAGCGCGTTCTCGCAGTGCCGTGCCATTCGCAGATGCAGCGTCTCGATGCCGGTGAGCAGCAGAAACGCGTTCAGGGGCGCAATCGCCGGGCCAATGTCACGCAGCCCCATCACGCGCGCGGCGAGCGCGAATGCCATGTTGCCGAAGGCATCCCCCAGAACCATGCCGCCGTAAGAGGCGTTGGGCTCAACGAGCGTTTTGTAGCGGTGCCGCGCCCTCTTCCAGTCGAAGGTCCCGCAATCGACGAGGACGCCGCCGATCGAGTTTCCGTGGCCGCCCATAAACTTTGTGAGCGAATGCACGACGATGTCGGCGCCAAATTCCTTGGGCCGGCAGAGGTAGGGAGTGGCGAGCGTATTATCGACGATCAGGGGAACGCCGGCACGCTTGGCAATTGCCGAGATGGCAGGAAGGTCGATCACGAGCCCGCCGGGATTGGCGATGCTTTCGACAAAGATTGCCTTTGTCTTGGGGGTGAGCGCACGCTCAATGGATCCCGGATCGGTCGAATCCGCCCAGATGACGTTCCAGTTGAACTTCTTGAATGAATGGTTGAACTGATTGATCGAGCCGCCGTAGAGCTGGCGGCCAGCGACGAAGTCGTCACCGGGTTCGAGGAGGGTATGGAAGGTGAGGAACTGCGCGGCATGTCCCGAAGCCACAGCGAGTGCCGCCGTGCCGCCTTCCAGGGCGGCGACACGGGCTTCGAGCACACTCTGTGTCGGGTTGATGATGCGCGTATAGATGTTGCCGAACGCCTGTAGGCCGAAGAGGCTCGCTGCGTAGTCGACATCGTCGAACACATAAGATGTCGTCTGATAGATTGGCGTGACACGGGCTTTGGTCGTGGGATCGGGAACCGCACCCGCGTGCACCGCCAAGGTGGAAAAGGCGGGTGCTGAGCCGTTCGAAGCCTGCGTCATTTGTTTGCTCCCTGATGTCTCGATTTCATTTTGGGGTGTGCCCGTTCCGGGCTCATGGAAAGAGGCTCGTGCGCATGAAGTCAAGCCGCCATTGTGGAGAAGGGGCAAAGACGGTGCGGGCCGGCTTTTGACATAGCGCAAATGTCACTGTTCAAATGGGAATGTTGTGCGCGGACCTCATTGGGATAACGTTCCGCGCCTCTCAGTCCTCGGAGACCCGCATGGCTACATTTGTCGTCGCGCACGGAGCCTGGTCAGCAGGATTCGTTTGGAAAAAGATGCATCCACTGATGCGGGCGAAGGGGCACACGCTCGTGACACCGACGCAGACCGGTCTCGGAGAGCGCGTGCATCTCGCTTCGCCCCATGTCACGCTATCCACACACATTGAAGATGTGCTTCAGGTCCTCTTTCACGAGGACCTGAAGGATGTGCATCTCATCGGGCACAGCTATGGAGGTATCGTCGCGACGGGTGTCGCCGACCGGGCGCCGGAACGCCTGGCGCAGATCATCTATCTGGATGCATTCATTCCTCGCGATGGATCGAATATGCTTGAACTCGCTACGGCAGAAAGCCGCCAGCGCTGGGTCGAGGGCGCGGCACAGCATGGCGAAGGCTGGCGCGTGCCGTCGAACCCGCTCCCGCCCGATACCAGTCCCGAGGATGTGGCTTGGATCACGCCGCGCCGGCATCCGCAACCCTTGAAATCGATGACCGAGCTCCTTCGCCTGACCAGGGGCGAGACCACGCTTCCTCGCGCTTATATTTATTGCACGCGCTTCGGCCCGGGTGACATGTTTGGCCCCTACGCCCGACAGGCAAAGGCTGATCCAAAATGGCGCTATTTCGAGATGGACGCGAGCCACAGTCCCCACGTGACCGCTCCTGAGACACTCGCCTCCATTCTCGATGAGCTGTCGAAGCTCTCCTGATTCCGGGCGGCTCTTTGAGGAGCAGCCATTTCGCGCCTCAGAGCGCTCACCATGGTTAGCAATTTCTTAGACCGTGTTGTATCCCGGCATGGGGCACCCTTCGGTGATGGCAGGCATTCAATTTGCAGGCCTCATCCCCGACTGTTTCAATTCGGGAGTATGCGCGGTGAGGACGCTTTACACGCACGAGGGAAGTGAAAGCCCCGCCTGGCCGGCGATCCATTCTGAGATTAACGCGTTCCGAGAGTCATGGCCCGCAAGGCTGCGCCGTTGGGCATTGGGCCTTTTCTATCCCCTGCGGCGTTCGCGCATCGGGATTTTGCCCAGAGTCCTCATGAGCACTTTTGCGTTCATACTCTTCGGCGAAGACAGCCGCGTCCGCGCCGCGAACGACGTCATGCTTCATGGTCCGCAAGGCTTCGTCGGCATCAGTGATGATCTATCAGTAGAAGCTCTGGTTGGCGCCTATCGCAACGGATTTTTTCCGTTTTGCCATTTGGGTCCCATGAAGTGGTGGAGCCCTGAAACGCGCGCAGTTCTCGATCCGCAGAATGCCCACGTCTCCAAGAAAATCCGCCAGCTCCTGAGAAGCGGCAAGTACAGAGTGACATTCGATCAAGACTTCGCAGGCGTCATCAGGGCGTGCGCGGAAATCCGCCCGGGCAAGACGCCGCTCACCTGGATTACGCCGCGCGTCATGACGGCTTACTACGATCTACATCTTACAGGGTATGCCCATTCCGTCGAAGTGTGGGACAGAGAAGGCCATCTCATCGGCGGCGCTTATGGAGTAGCGCTCGGCGAAGTTTTCTTCGGCGAATCTCAGTTTTCTCGTGCTCCCCATGCGTCGAAAATCGCGATTGCGGTGCTCCACGATCATCTCTCCAGGTGGGGCTTCAAACTGCGCGATGCAAAGTTCATGACTGGGCATCTGGAGAGCCTCGGGTTCCGGTCACTGACGCGAGCCCAATTCCAGGCGGAACTCGCAGCTCATGTCCATAAGCCGGACCGGCGCGGAAAGTGGCAGGTGGAAACACTGGGGCCAGAGAAACCTGCCGCCAGCCTGCCCGCCAAGGGTCCATGCCGCGCCGCATAGTAAGCTTTCGTTAGTGAGCAGCCGGGCAATCGCCTTCACTCCTATGTTCCTGTTCCCTAGGGAACAGCTTCATTGCGTTCTTCATTCCACACTCCGAGCCTCGGATCTCTGCCCATCGGCGCCTGTGGGCAAGGTGCCCATGGGGACGAGATCTCGTTCGGAAGGAGGTGCGTGGGATGAGGACGAATTCAGTTGCAACCGCGGTGGCCGCGATCATGGGCCTTGCGTCGGCCCCGGCCTCTGCCGAACTGATTGATCCAATTGGATCGGCCATTCTCGTTGTCAATCAGGTGACGGCCGCCTATTCCACGGAGACGCGTACTCTCAAGACAGGCGACGGCGTGCGTCAGAACGAGCTCATCGAGGTTGCGCAAACCGCAAAAAGCGAAATCAGGCTCAATGACGATACCAAGCTCGCGCTCGGCCCCGGTTCGCGGTTGCTGCTCGACAGGTTTGTTTATGACCCGAACAAGACCGGGAATGCGATCGTGCTCAACATGATCCGCTGTCGCATCCCCGTGGTGGCAGCCGTGAACGG
>CAZSNH010000219.1:0-5452 GCA_964607855.1 uncultured Hyphomicrobium sp.
GGGAAGGCGGCAGCATCAAGCACGATGTCTCCGTCCCCATCACCACCATTCCCGAATTCATCCGCCGAGCCAATGCCATCGTCGAGAAGATTTGCCCCGGCGCACGGCCCGTTCCCTTCGGCCATATGGGAGACGGCAACGTGCACTATAACGTTTCTCAGCCTCAAGGCATGTCGCGGGCAGCATTCCTCGCCCTATGGGAAACGATGAACGTGGCCGTGCATGACCTTGTGGTGTCGCTCGAGGGCTCTATTTCGGCCGAGCACGGTATTGGGCGCTTGAAGCGTGCCGAGCTTGCACGCTTAAAGCCCGCACTCGAGCTCGAACTCATGCGCCGCATCAAGGCGGTCATCGACCCCTTGGGAATTATGAACCCCGGTAAGGTCTTGTGAGCATCGGGGGGGAACACACTAGAAAACTAACCTGAGGCGGCTACCATGCCGCGGCAGCCTCAACCGCCCTTCGCCCTCAAGAACCACGAGCCCAACCCTGTGCGCCTCAACGACACGCAGCTCATCATCACGGCCCTCATTCTTGCGGGCGCCGTGCTCTTGCGCATTGCCGATCCCACGCCCGTGGCCCGCCTCCGGCTCTCCGTCTTCGACGCCTACCAGAATGCGCTGCCGCGCAAAGCAAACCCTGAAGCCCCAGTCCGCATTCTCGATATCGACGAGGCCTCTCTCAAGAAGGTTGGACAGTGGCCCTGGCCGCGCACCAAGCTTGCCGACATCATCGACAGGCTGAGAGAGGCCGGTGCCAAGGCTATCGCCCTCGATCTCATTCTAGCCGAGCCCGACCGGCTTTCACCGGCCACATATGCGAGCGAGATCGAAGACGAGCCCGCGTTAAAGGCCGTCGCCGACCAGCTGCGCAGACTCCCATCTCATGATCAAAGACTTTCCGAGAGCATAGCAAAAGCCCCCGTCGTCGTCGGCTTTGCAGCCGAGGCCCAAACCAAGGCCCCGCTCGGGCCGGCGCGGGCCGGCTTCGCGATTGCGGGCGATGACCCGGTTGCGTTCGTTCCGGGGTTTCCCGGAGCCGTTTCCAGCCTAGAGGTGCTTTCAGAAAAAGCGGCAGGGCTTGGCGCCGTCAACTGGCTCCCGGAGCGCGATCAGATCGTGCGCCGCGTGCCTTTGCTCGTCGCCGTCGGCGGCACACTCTATCCCTCCCTCACGCTCGAAGCGCTACGGCTTGGCAAGGGGGAAACGTCGATCTTCGTCAAATCGTCGGGCGGCAGCGGCGCGAGCGCTTACGGGGAAAAAACCGGTGTCGAAGCGATCAGGATTGCGGATACGATTCTGCCGACTGACGGAGCTGGCGAAATGTGGATCCATTTCTCGGAAACCAATCCTCACCTCTATTTGCCTGCTCACAAGGTCCTCGATGGCACTTTCGAGAGGAGCGAAGTCGAAGGACGTTACGTTTTCATCGGCTCGAGCGCGGCAGGGCTCCTCGATCTGCGGGCGAGCCCCATTGCGACCGCAGTTCCCGGTGTCGAGATTCACGCTCAGGCCCTCGAACAGATGTTGTCGGGCGAAATTCTGGAACGGCCTTCCTACGCGACAGGCGTCGAAATTGTCTTTCTCGTCTTGAGCGGCCTCGGTCTTGCGTGGCTTCTGCGCCGGTCCGGGCCCGTATGGGCGGCCATTCTGGGCGTACTCTCGGTGGCGGCGGTCTCGCTCTTCTCTTGGCTCGCCTTCGTCAACGGCAAGCTCCTGTTCGATCCCGTGTATCCCTCCCTTGCGCTGACGGCGCTTTACCTCTCAACCTCGCTTGCCACCTACATCAAGACTGAAACCGATCGCGCCCGCATCCGATCCGCCTTTGGTCATTATGTGGCCGCCCCCCTCATCGATGAGCTCGCACAGAATGCCGACAAGCTGAAACTCGGCGGTGAAATGCGCGAGATAACACTGCTCTTTGCCGACGTGCGGGGATTTTCGCGCATTTCGGAAGGCCTGGGCGCCGAGGAGCTGATCCAGTTCGTCAACAAGCTCTTCACACCCCTCTCCGACATCATTCTCGAGGAGCGCGGCACCATCGATAAATTCATGGGTGATGCCGTGATGGCGTTTTGGAATGCGCCCTTACTCGATCCCGCTCACGCGGCGAACGCCGCCCGCACAGCCCTTCGCATGCAGGCCGCCCTCGAGGATTTGAACAAAGCCTGGGCGGCTGAAGCCGAAGAGCGGGGACTGGCGCATACCCAGGTCCGGCTTGGGATAGGTCTCAACACTGGTGAGTGCGTGGTCGGCAATGTCGGTTCCCCCCAACGCTTCGACTATTCGATCCTGGGCGACGTTGTAAATGTCGCGTCGCGGCTCGAAGAGGCAACCAAAACCTATGGTGTGGCAATCATTGCCGGCGAGAAGACCGCATTGGAGGCCTCAGGTATGGCCTTCATCGAGATCGACGTCGTTGCCCCGCGCGGCAAAGCCAAACCTGAGAGGCTCTTCGCGCTCCTCGGCGACGAAGGCGTGGCACGCGACGGGCATTTCGCGGCCGTCAAAGACGCCGTTCGAGCCGTAAGGGCCGCCATCGAAAATAAGGATCGCCGCGAGGCCGAGAAGCACCTCATCCTGCTTGAGCGCTCACGCCTCAATACGGCAGGGCTCGCGCGCCACTACCGCGCTTGCCTCGCAAAGTGATCAGGCAGATCGAACCCTAGCGTGCAACGTCCGAGTTCGGCTTCGGGTAGCGCATTGGCGGCTTGCTCATGCCATCACCGCCCGAGTGCCCTTTCTTGCCGCCTTTGCTGCCTCCTATCGAGAGGCCAATGCCGATGGCAAGCCCGATCGCCTTCGCGGTCTCGGCACCTTCGTCGGTCTTTTTCTTTTTCGTTGTCGACTTTGCAGGCTCTTTCGCCGCCGTCTTCTTCTTTGGCTTCGGCTCGGCACGGCGAATCTTCGTCGGCTCGCTCTCGGCGCACTTGCCCTGCTCGACATCGCTTCTAACAAGTTTCACATTTGGCCCGATCGTCGGCGGCTTATCGATGAATGGAAAAGCGACATCGAAGTCGACGTCACGGTCTGTTTTCAGCGTATTCCATATGCCGGGGCTTCCGACCTCACCGGCATCGCCGATGCGAAGGCTCTGACACGGATCGTCGAGCACCTGGCACTTGCCCCTGTCATTGCAGACCTGAATCGAGCCTTCGTGCAGCAGCAGCCACATGCCCCCGGCCTCCTCGACGTAGACATCGAAGATTGTGCCGCGCACCGTGATCGAGGCGGCTGGTGTTCGGATGACGTACGTCGGCTTCTTGGCAAGGCCGGTGATGAAGCGGAAAGCACCACGTGTCATGTTGATGACGATGGCGCCACCCGTCTTGTTCGGATCGTAGACGAATTTGTCGAGCTTGAGCCTCGCTCCGGGACCGAGCGCCAGCTTGGTTTCATCGTTGAGTTCGATTTCACCGAGGCTATCGTTACCAACCGAAATGAGCTCGTTCTGGCGGACATCGTCCTTGGTCGCAAGGGTGCGCGTGGACTGATTGAGCTCGGCCTTGACCTCGTTGACCACCTTGATGGCTTCGCCGATCGCATCACCCTCATCAGCAAAGCCGGGCGCGGCGGCAGAGCCCAAAATGAAAAGCGAAAAAATGAACGAGGCGGCAATTCGAGAGAACATGACACTCTACCCATGTCTGGAAACGCGCAACCACGCCGGCTGACCGGGCCCAAGCCAGCCGCAGAATGCGCCAACGGCGGCCCAAATTCCACAAAATAAGCCGCAAGCCCGTGCTCAGCCTAACAGAAGGCCATTAAGACACTGTTTGTTAAATCGGGGTTAGGCAAACGCCGGTGCGAACGTCATGACCGTACTCGTCGCAGACTGAAAGCCTACTGGTGCCGCCGGTGGTCACGAGATTTCGACTGGCGCCATCAATCTGTGCATGGCGCCAACCGATGTCGAGCGCTATCCCCTTGGCGAGCGCATGGCTGAAGCCAATCGCGCGGTTTCTCCAAGAGGTTGCTAATTTTGTGGCCAGGCAACCACGGTCCGCTCGAGCTTTGTATGGCACTATTAGGTTTGTTCACGGTCTGCTACACTTAGCTAACGGCATGATCGGGCTAATCTTTTTATGAGAAATCACAAGCGCGAACTGCCCCCTGCAAGGACAACGGCGGGTGTGCTACGAAGATGCCGGGTAGAGCCCGGCGTCACGAACTGCGGAGGCAATCATTGTGATCGGCGTACGTTTCCCCAAAGTCAGTCAAACCATCGTGGCCATCCTTTGCGTCATGGCCTTTTCGAACCCACTCGCGGCGGGCCCATTGTTTTCGACATTGGACGGCGCTTGGCATGGCGCGGGCAAGGTGAAGCTCGAAAACGGCAAGTCCGAAAGCATCAAGTGTAAAGGCTATTACAACGTCAAAGATGGCGGATCTGTCCTCAGCATGGCGATCAGCTGCGCCAATGCCTCGGTGAAGATCAACATGCGAGCAAGCCTCGTCGACGCCGGGGGCTCCGTGACAGGAACCTGGGAGGAGCGCGAGTTCAATCAGGCAGGTGACGTTCACGGCAAGGCTTCGGCCGACCGGCTCAATCTCTCGTTCGCTGGCGGCATCTCGGGAACTTTGTCGATCTCAACGAGCGGCGCCCAGCAAACGGTCTCGATTTCGACGGGCGGGCCCGGTTTCACCGGCGTCAACCTCCAATTTTCGAAAGGCTAAGCGGTGCTTCCCGGCAACGCCTTAGTGCGAATCGACTTCCGCAACGCATTCTTCACCCATGCCTGTGCTATTCAGGCCCGAAATGGCCCGTGAGCCGCGGCCGCGTCCACCCCATCGAAATAGCGACAGAGTGCACCCATGAATGCTCGAACCCTGATCCTCGCTATCCTTGCCGTTTCTGCGGCCTTCGTCGCGACGACGGCTGAGGCCGGGCGACGGCGCGCTGAATCGTACGCCAACGGGTATGTCACGGCTGAGAGCCGTTTCGGACATGGATCCATAACGGGAGCGGTGCGAGAGACAAATGTCGGACCGCAAGTTCAACTCCCGAGCGGCTCGTGGGTCTATTGCCGGCGCAGCTGCTCCGAGACTTTGCGGGTCGAGACTGTCGACCAATTCGAGAACCCCGGTCATAACTTCGGGGCCACTACGCTGCAGGCCGAATGCGGGATTTTTGGCTGTCTCGACATCCGCTGATCTCAAACGAGAAACGGATTGGTGCGCCGCTCGGTTCCAATTGTGCTGCCCGGTCCATGGCCGCAGATGAACATGTAGTCGTCGCCCAAGGCAAAGAGCTTGGTTTTGATGGCGTTGATGAGTGCATCGTGATCGCCGTATGGAAAGTCCGTGCGGCCGATAGAGCCTCGGAACAGCACGTCGCCCATCAACATGAACTTCTGCGCTTTGTTCACAAAGACGACCGAGCCCGGCGAGTGCCCCGGGCAATGAAGAATGCTGAAGGCATGCCCGCCAACCGTGACGCTGTCGCCCTCGTT
>CAZSNH010000220.1:0-5448 GCA_964607855.1 uncultured Hyphomicrobium sp.
ATCCTCGAGGAATACCGTGCGCTCGAGGCCAATCTGGGCCGGCAGCTGCGCGGCCCCGACGATCTCACCGCCATGCTCACCCAGATCCATCGCACCATTTTCAACGTCGATCTCGATCGTTTCGATAAAGCGGAACGCCTGCGTTGGGCAACCCCGCTGATGCGCGCCTTTTTTGAGCTGCGCATGAAGATCAAGAACATGATACCCGAGTGGCATCGCCGCGGGCTCATAACGCCAGCGGCCGAGCGCGCCCTTCGTGACACGTTCCGCATGTGCCGCGCCGCCGGAGACATGCTGGGCGAAATTTCGATCGGGTTCGACCGGCTGGGGCCGGGCAAGAAAACCCTGCGGGCTTTCTCAGGCATTCACTACAACACGCAGGTCAATCCCAAGTACTATAACGGCTACGACATTCCTTTTCATTCCGGAGACGTACTTCTCGTGCGCGGCACGGCCCACAATAGCGCCGCGATTGCCCGCATCGGCAATGTCGACAGTCAGTTCAGCCATGTTGGCATCATTCACGTCGATCAAAATGGGAAGCCCTATCTCGTAGAGGCCTTGATCGAGCAGGGTGCATCCATCACGCCGCTCGAGGAAGCCTTGAGCCACGATCTCGGGCGCGCCGTTCTTTACCGCTACCGCGATCCCGTGCTGGCGCAAGAGGCCGCCCGCTTCATCCACGACAAGGTCGCGAAGTCGCTCGGGCGGTTCAAAAAGCCCATTCTCTACGATTTCACGATGAACATGGAAGGCGAGCAGACACTCTACTGCTCCAAACTCGTGCGACTCGCCTATCTCACTGCGAGCCGGGGAAATCTCGCGCTCCCGACCTTCAAGACGCGTCTCGACATGCAAAATCGCGACTTCTTCGAGCGCATTGGCGTAACCGCACACGAAACGTTCGCACCGGGCGACATCGATATCGAGCCCCAGTTCGATCTCGTCGCGGAATGGCAGGACTATCGCATGACGCCACTCCTTAGAATGCAAGACATCCTCATGGACAAGGTCTTCGAGTGGATGGAGCTCTACGGCTGGGGGTTCGAGGAAACGCCCGTCATTCGCCTGGTCTCGATGCTCGGTAAGGCGTCGAGCCACTTGTCTGAGGACGCCAAGAACCTCTTGAAATCGGTGATGCCCAAAATTCCGGTCAACATGTCCCGGCGCACGATTGCCGTCATCGCGATGCTGCATCAGACGGGCCAGGAATTGCTCGAGAGCCTGGAAGCCCTCGAAGCCGACACCATTCGCATGAAGGGACGGCCCATGCATTCGCGTGAGGCTTACGCGCATCTCGAGACGCTGCGTGAGACCTCGAACGGCCGTATCGGATATCTCACGGCGCCATAAAGACCCAGCCGGGTCTCATTGTTCAGCCAGTCCGTGCGAGATCACTTTGCGCATGACAGAGGGGAGCGCCACTCGGTCGAGAGAACGGCGTGGCAACCATTGGCAACGTTCTGGATCGGACCAGAACGTCAGGGCTGCTTCAACGGGCACAATTGCTCGGTAGACCATCAGTTCAAGCCTGAAGTGGGTGAACGTGTGAACGACGCTTCCCGGCACAGGCCACCAGGAAGCGCGCACGGGCGCTGCACCGAGGGCCTCGTCAGCCGCTATCCAATCACTTTGCCAGTCCGTCGAGGGAACCTCGAGCATACCGCCCAAAAGTCCAGCTTCGGGCCGGCGGCGCAACAGCACGTGCCCATCCTCGCGCAACGCCAGGAACGCAACCCCAAAACGGCTTGGGCGTTCGGATCTCGGCATCTTGCGGGGAAGACCGCCTTCGACGCCCTTGGCATGGGCGTGACAGTCCTGCTGAAGCGGGCAGACAAGGCATGAGGGCCGTTTCGGCGTGCAAATCGTTGCACCGAGATCCATCATCGCCTGCGCAAAATCACCGGAACGTTTCGCCGGCGTGAGCGTCGCGGCCAGCCGGCGCAGCTCGTACTTTGCGCCTGGCAGCGGCTGGTGCACGGCAAAGAGACGGGCCACCACGCGCTCGACGTTGCCATCGACGGGGGTTGTCTGCTGACCAAACGCAATCGCCGCAATGGCGGCTGCCGTATAAGGCCCGACACCGGGAAGCGCCAGCAACTCGGCCTCAGTGCACGGAAACACCCCCCCGCACCGCTCCAACACGACGATGGCGCATTTATGCAGGTTGCGAGCGCGCGAGTAATAGCCGAGGCCGGCCCACTCCGCGAGAACATCATCGAGCTTCGCAGCCGCCAAGTCGGCAACTGTGGGCCAGCGCTCGAGAAAGCGTTGATAGTAGGGGATGACGGCCTTGACGGTCGTCTGTTGAAGCATGATCTCTGAGAGCCAAACTTTGTAAGGGTCTGGACGCCGGCGGCCCGAGACGCGCCACGGCAGATCGCGCCGCTCGGAATCGTACCACCGCAGGAGGGCCTCTACCGTATCTGGTCCGGCAGGCCGGAGAGGCAGTTGCTTGCGTGCCACAACCGTCACGAGTTCCCCCTTCGCGAAATCCGCGAATCATTCTCCAAATGCTACGGCGCTGCTTGCACGTTTAAAACGGATTGGGTCTAGCCGTTATGCCACAGCTCACAGAAAAGCGTCTAATCCGCGAACGGCGGCGCGAGCGTTTGGCCCGTCTGGGGCGGAGTGCGTCTACGTTTACGCCACCGGCGAAACAGGCGATCACGGCCCGCGCGCTCGGGAGTTACGTACCAGGCCTTACGCGTGGCGCATTCGAGAAACACGGCTTCGCTGCCGCCGCTCTCATCACCGAGTGGGAAAGGATCGTGGGGCCTGAGTTTGCTGCTTACACGCGCCCAGAGCGTCTCAAGTGGCCGAAGGTTCCACTGCGGCCTGCCGAGGGCGACGAGCCGGGCGTCTCACGACCGGCCGCCACCCTGCTGCTCCGGGTCGACCCGGCACGAGCGCTCGAAGCCGAGTACAAGGCGGCGCTCATTCTCGATCGGGTGAATACCTACTTCGGCTATCGCGCCGTTGCGGAGGTGAGGGTGCTTCAGGCGGCCTGCGAATTGCAACCGAAGTCCACGATTGCCACGTCTGTGAAATGCGCGTCCGGCGTCTCGCGAATATCCGGCGGTGTGCCGCTCCCGGGCATCGAAGATTCAGCCTTGGCCTTGGCGCTCGGACGGCTCAAAGCCAACCTTGACGGCCGGGCGATCTGAAAGCCCAAACCCCAGATTAAAGGCGGTTAATCCGCCGTATTCAGATGGCATTCGGGGCCAATTTGCCTTATTTGGGCAGCGGCCCCATGGTCTAATCATGGTCTAATCTTGTGGGGCAGACTAACGAAGGAGAGAACCCTTGTTCCAGGATTTCACCGTCTCGAGCGCGGCCCAATTGAAGCGCGGGCTCGCAGGACTTTTTGCCATTGCTCTCATGACGGGCGGTGCGCTCGTCTTGGCCCCGCAATCGCTCACAGCTGAGGAAGAAGCTCCATCCGTTCCGGTCGAGGAATTGATGAAGCCCGGAGATCTCGCCGAACTCGCCGTCGGACCTGCCGACGCCAAGGCCGTGATCGTTGAGTACTTCTCGATGACGTGTCCTCACTGTGCGGAATTCGCCAACAAGGTCTATCCGGAGCTCAAGGCAAAGTACATCGACACGGGCAAGGTGCGCTTCATTTTCCGCGAGTTCCCGCACAATAACCGAGCTTACGCCGCGTCCATGTTGGTGCGCTGTGTCGGCGACGACAAGTCGATTCCGATGATTGAAGGACTTTTCGAATTGCAGGCCGACTGGGCATTCAAGCAGGACAATCCGGGCTTCAAGCAGGCGCTCCTCGAAATCGCTAAGCAATCCGGATTCACCCAGGAAAGCTTCGACAAGTGTCTCACCGACCAGGCACTCCTGGACAAGCTTGTGGCCCAGCACAAGCGGGCGATGGAATCTTTCGGCATTACTCGGATCCCGACCATCTTTGTCAACGGCAAGAAAGTCGTCGGCGAGCCGTCGCTCGCCAATGTGGAAAAACTGCTTCAGCCGATATTGCAGTAATTGGCTGAGGGTAAAAAAAAAGGACGAGCACGTGGCCAAATACTCGAGCCCCCGCTTGGTGATCACCCTTTGGGTTCTCACTGCGGCGGGCTGCTCGGGTGAACAGCCTTCGCTTGCAACGGGCGGCAATCCTGTGGGGCTCTCCGCGGACCAAGCCACGTCAGGCTCGGCTTTTCCCGAAGCGACAGGTGAGAAGCCCCATTTGGGCGCCTCCAGTCCGTTTGCTGGAGCGACCGAGACGACGCCGGGCGGCCGGCAGATCATTGCCGCACCGACCGTGGCCGACGTCATTATGACGGGGGTCATTCCTGAAATGTCACTCGGGAAGGCAACGGCCCCAGTCACCATGGTCCAGTATGCGTCTCTCACGTGCCCGCATTGCCGCGCGTTTCACGCCAACGTCTTCCCCCAATTCAAGCGCGAATACATCGACACGGGTAAGGTGAGATACATCTTGCGCGAATTTCCGATTGGCCAGCAGAGCGGCAATGCCACGATTGCACTGCGCTGTGCGCCCCCCGAGAAGTATTTTGCTCTCTACGGCAAGTTCATGGAGCAGCAGAGCGATTGGGTGAGCCAGGAAGTCCGGCTTGATCCCATTTTTACGGTGGCAAAGCAGGTTGGGCTTACTCGCGCCCAGTTCGACGCTTGCTATCAGAACCAGGCGATGATCGAGGGCTTGAAGTGGGTGAAGGAGCGCGGACGTACGCTCGGAATCATCGGCACGCCCAATTTTTTTATCGGCAACAAACTCATCAAGAAGGAACTGACGATGGCCGATATTCGCGCCGAGATCGATCCGCTCCTCGCAACGTCCCAACCGCTGGCGGCACGATAGAAGTCCAAGGCCCATGCAATCGGCCTCAACCGCCGGTGCAAACCGCTGAACTGCCACTTGCAAGGACTCGCGGCCTCGGTCATCTCTCGGGGATCTGAGGTGCAGAAAGACCTATGAAAATCAATCGCCTTCGCCTTCTGGGCTTCAAGTCGTTCGTCGAGCCGACCGAACTCATCGTCGAGCCCGGCTTGACGGGTGTTGTCGGACCCAACGGGTGTGGCAAATCAAACCTACTCGAAGCGCTGCGCTGGGTTATGGGCGAGACCTCACACAAGTCCATGCGCGCCGCCGCTATGGATGACGTCATTTTTTCGGGCACCAATACGCGTCCGGGCCGCAACACCGCCGAAGTCACGATTTTTATCGACAACACCGAACGCCAGGCGCCCCCCGAGTTCAACGATCAGGACGTAATCGAAATCACGCGCCGCATCGAACGCGAAGCGGGCTCCGCCTACCGCATCAATGGGCGCGAGGTGCGCGCGCGCGACGTCAAGATCCTGTTCGAGGATGCGGCAACGGGGGCCCGCTCTCCCGCTCTCGTCCGCCAAGGTCAGATCGCCGAAATCGTCAATGCGAAACCTGAGCAGCGCCGGCGCATTCTCGAAGAT
>CAZSNH010000221.1:0-5432 GCA_964607855.1 uncultured Hyphomicrobium sp.
CCGATCATCGTAATCTGCCCGGTCATATCGGCCTTACGGATGGTTTCGGCCGCCGTCACGCCGGCCGGTCCTGCGCCCAAGATCACATAATGCATTTCGTTCTCCGAAGTGGGAGTGAGTGCCACCCTGGCCGCACACTCGCGGTCCACCTGCCCTCTAGATAACATACGAGGGGCCGAAGCCCCTCGCAGAAACCTTGATCAAACTGCGAGCCGCGACAGCGTCTCGTTGGTCGGCACGCCGTCGGCAGTCCAGCCGCGAAGCTGATAGTACTCCGGCAGCATCTTGGCGAGTCCGTTGACAAGACCTTTCGCAGGACCCGTCTGCGCCGCCTCGTTGAGAAGGCGCGGAGGCAGCGTGTCGTCTTTGGCCGTGAAGCCGGCACGCATGTTGAACACGCGTTCCATGTTCCAGATCCGCTCACCGACTTCGAGCATCTTCTCGGGCGTCCAATTGCCCTCGCAAGCAGCATCGACTTGCGGCGCGATGTCGTTCAGCGTCCAGGCGAAGGTCGTGAACACGCAAAGCCCCGAGGAATCGACGGCGGCTGTTGCATCCTGGAAGGCTTTGACGAGACCCGCCTTGCCGTCCGTCGAAAGTGGGTCGGTCTTGACCGGAATACCGAGGATTTCGGACGAGACCGTATAGGAGCGCAGATGGCAGGCACCGCGGTTCGACGTGGCGTAGGTGAGGCCCATGCCCTGGATGCCGCGGCTGTCGTAAGCCGGGAACTCCTGGCCCTTGACCGACATCGAAAGATCGGGACGGCCGTATTTGGTGCAGAGGCGAAGTGAGCCAAGGCCGAGTTCCTTCCCGAATCCTTCCCCGAGCCCCGTGAGCTCGACGCATTTGACGAGCGCTTCCGCCGAGCCGAACTTGAGGTCGATCCCCCCCGTCGTCTCCTTGTTGATGATCCCGAGATCGTAGAGCTCCATGGCCGCCGAGACCGTGGCACCGAACGAAATGGGATCCATGCCCTGCTCGTTGCAGATGAAGTTCACATATGTCAGCGCCTCGAGATCGTCGACGCCTGTGTTGGAGCCGAGCGCCCAGGCCGCCTCGTACTCGAGGCCGCCCGAGGCGTGCCGGTATTGCGGCTTGTTGACGATCGTGAAGTGCTGCTCGTCGATCTTCGAGATGCGGCCACAAGCAATGGTGCACCCGAAGCAGGCTTGGTTCGTGAGCAGGTTCTTCTGGCCGTCCGTCTTGCGCGGTGTTGCCATCGCTTCGGCAGAGATGGCATGTGCGCCTTCGAACTGCACCTGACGGTGGTTGCGGGTCGGCATGGCTCCCGCCTCGTTGATGACGTTCATGAGAACCTGAGTGCCGTAGGCGGGGAGGCCCTGTCCTGTTACGGCGTTGGCCTGCAGCACGGCTTTTCCGGCAGTAGTCGCCTTGAGGAAGGCCTTACCGTCCTTGACCTTGACGCCGTTGGTGCCGCGCACGGCAACAGCCTTGAGATTCTTGGAGCCCATCACGGCGCCAACGCCCGAGCGCCCAGCGGCGCGATGGAGATCGTTGACGATGGCGGCATAGAGCACTTGCTTTTCGCCGGCCACGCCTATGCCAGCGATGTGGATCATGGGATCCTGGTGCTTGTTCTTGATCCACTCGTCCATATACCAAACGCTCTTGCCCCAGATCTCTGAGGCATCGCGCAGCTCAGCCTTGTCGTCGAACACCGTGAGATAGACGGGCTTGGGCGACTTGCCTTCCACGATGATCATGTCCCAGCCCGCAAACTTGAGCTCGGCGCCGAAATAGCCGCCCGAGTTCGAACAGGCGATGGCATTGGTGAGGGCGCCCTTCGTCACGACCGAATAGCGTCCGCCGGTCGAGGCGGCGGTACCGGTCAGAGGCCCCGTCGTGAAGATCAGCTTGTTGTTCGGCCCAAGCGGATCAGTTTTGGGGTCGATCTCCTCGACCAGATATTTGGTCGCGAGACCGCGCTGCCCCAGATACTTTTGCGCCCAATCCATGTTGAGCGGCTCGGATTTAATGGTCCCGTTGGTGAGGTTCACCCGCAGGATCTTACGTGCCCATCCCATCGGTCTCTCCTTTTAGCTTTTTCGCGGGCCTGAGGCTCCGCATGCTCATCTATTCTGATCTCGCAGAGTAAGCGCCGCCGCGGAGCGGCGCCTCAACTCGCTCAGTGCTTGGCAACCGGCGCATTCGTCGACGTGCGCTCCGAGGCAGCGCCCGCCTTTGCGGCCCAAATCTTCATCTTGTCGAAGCCGGTCTGTTCGATGTCCTGGAACGTAATTGCTGCCGTTGGGCAAGCCTCCGCGCAGGCAGGGTTGCCCTGGCAGAGGTCGCATTTGATGACCTTGCCCGTCGAGGCATTGTAGTTAATGGTCCCGAACGGACAGGCGATCGTGCACACCTTGCAACCGACACAGAGGTTCTCGTGCACGATCTTGACGCCGCTTGCCGCATCGGTCGTAATTGCGTTTACGGGACACGCCTGCTGGCACCATGCCTCTGCACACTGCGTGCAAGTATAAGGAACCATGCGCCCTTCCTCGTGGAAGTCAAAGACACGGATGCGCGATTTGGCGACGTTGAACTCGCCTTCGTTTTCATAGCTGCAGGCCATTTCGCACTGCTTGCATCCAGTGCATTTGCCTGGGTCGATCACGAGCGCCTTGAGCATGGGTCCTCCTCCCAAATTTTTTTTGCAGTTTGCCTGCAGTCCGCGCTGCTTGCAACCATTCTAAGGAAGGGGAAATCTCGAAACGGTCATTGATAAATTGCATCCCACGCAAAGACCATCGTCGAGTCCAGATTTTGCACCTGTGTTCGAGCGGGAATGGCTTTGGCAATCGGGTGGCGTTTTCGGCCGGAAAGATGGTCCATGCCGCTAAGAGGCAAAACGCGTGCGGTTAGAATTCGCGATAGCCGTACAAGTGAACTGCCGAACCCGGGCGCCTCCGATGTCGACTAAAGTATAATCTCTTGGGGCTCAGTATCGAGACTCCCCGAGTAGAGCTTGCGCCCCCGTCCGACGGCACGCGCGGTTCATCATTGTGGCGCGCTCACATCAGAGCCTGCAAGGGAAGACTGAGGGCAAGTGGCGCACACGGAACGCTCGCGGCGCGCATCACAGATTAATGCATTGTAAAGCCACGCACCGGATCGAGCCGCCGAAGCTTTTCCTCGTCGTGATCAGGACGTCGAGAATGAAGCTCACCGATAATAATGAGCATTGTTAGTACGAATTGAGAAAGGTTTTGCTCATTACAAATTGGATTGTCCTCAAACCACTCCGCAGATTGATAAAAATGTATCGGGTTTTCTCAGACTTCGTTGACACCTCGAATTGTAGTGTCGACCGAACGCTAACTCTGGCTAGGTGGAGCCATCAAAATGTCTTGCAATATCGATCATCGATTGAACCGCTTCCGAACGGATGACCGCGGCAACGTCGCGATGATGTTCGGTTTAATGGCGATCGCAATGTTCCTCGTCATGGGTGGAGCGATCGACTTTGGCCGTTGGAACCATGCCCGGCAACAGTCCAGGTCGGCGATGGATGCGGCGGTTCTTGCCGCGGCCAAGCAACTGCAACTCGACAACACGGACGTGGATGGCGCTGTCGCGGTTGCACAGCGCTTCTACAATGAGAACGTCAAAACACGAATGCCGCTCTTGACGGATACGGTGAGTTTCGAGTCGACGAAAAGCAACATGGCCATCCGCGCCAACGGTGAAGCGTGGATCGAGACCACGTTCCTGAAGCTCGCCGGCATCGAGAAGCTGCGGGTGCTCGACCTCACGGGCGCGGATTCGTCCGTCGCGGAAATTTCGACAGGCGCCAACAATGGCCAAAATCTGGAAGTCGCTATGATGCTCGACATCACCGGCTCGATGGCGGGCGACAAGCTCTCGGATATGAAGACGGCTGCCAAGGATCTGGTCGACATTGTTGTCTGGGACAATCAGAGCGAGTATACCTCCAAGGTCTCCCTCGTGCCGTTTTCGCAAGCCGTGAATGTGGGGGCGACCTACTTCAAGGCAATCACCAATCAAAACACCAACAGCACGCTGAGCTCCATCGATCCGGCCAAGACTTTCGCTCCAGAGGCCCCGTCGCTGACGTCGCGCATGCTGGCTGCGGCTAGGTCGCTCGCGGGCTTCATCTCTCCCGCGCAGGCCGGGAAGAAGGGCAAAATCTCCCTTGGCGGCGGCAACGGCAATGGGTTCAACAGCGGCGGCAGCAACGGAAACGGCAACAGCGGCGGCGGTGGCGGCGGCACCAGCGGCGGCGACGATGACGGAAACTCGGGCGGCGGCTCTTCGCAGAACTACGATCCCTGCGTCGTCGAGCGCGATGGCAGCAACGTCTTCACCGACGCCGCTCCCGGATCGGGCAACTACTTCGACGTCTACGATGTCGCAAAGCAAAACAACTGGTCCACCAAGGACTCGGAATGCAAGCCGACCAATGTCACGATCATGCCGCTCTCGAACGACAAAACGGCATTGAAGGCGAAGATCGATACCTTCGTGGCTTCAGGTTACACGGCCGGCCACATCGGCACCGCGTTCGCCTGGTACACGATTTCGCCGAATTGGGACGGCATCTGGCCTGCTTCGAGCAAGCCGGCTTCCTATGACGACAGCTACACGAAGAAGATCGCCGTTCTGATGACCGACGGTGTCTACAACACCTCGTATAACGGATCGTCGGCGGGCACCGCATCAGAGCAGGCTGTGTCGATTTGCACAAACATGAAAGCCAAGGGCATCGAGGTTTATACCGTTGGCTTCCAGCTCGGCGGCAACCAGACGGCGATCAATACCCTCGCCTCCTGCGCCACCGATGCGGACCACGCCTACAACGCCGAAGAAGGTAGCGAGTTGCAGCAGGCCTTCCGCGACATCGCGCTCAAGATCTCGCACTTGAGGCTGACACAGTAAGCGGTCTCGCTTTAAGGGGCTTGCAACTCGATGGGCGGCATCGACCTCGATGCCGCCCAATTACGTTGGGATCTCCGGCCGAGGCCCCGCATCCATGGCACCCCTCCGTGGCTGCAGATTAGAATAAAATGTCTTCCTTGCATTTGATTTCCGCTTCACTATTCAGAAGTTAATTCGAGAAGGAGCTCTCTTTAGTTCGAATTGACTTCCGGCAAATAAGTACTTCGATAAGGATTTGCGGCACTCTGGCCTCCACGATTTATTGTTGTTTGGTGGGAGACCAATATGAAATCGCTGAAGGCGAGACTGTTGAACAGCGTGCGTGACAATCGCGGCAGCGTTGCGCCGATCTTCGGATTGATGGCGATGCCCATGATGTTTGCGATCGGCATGGCCCTTGATCAATCGCGAGCCCTTTATGTGAAGGATCGCATGCAGTTTGCTCTCGACTCGGCGGCCCTCGCAGCCATGGCCACGAGCGCCGCGGATGTCGATGCTGTAGGCAACAAGTA
>CAZSNH010000222.1:0-5419 GCA_964607855.1 uncultured Hyphomicrobium sp.
TGCCCCGCCGTGGGAATCCCCAAACCGACTCCGTGAGGTCAGAAAATGCTCTAGGAGCCGCTCCCAAAGATGGCACCCATCAGTCCACCCGAAGTCTGATCTGGAAGAGCGCGCTTCTTGGGCAGCGTGGCAACGCGCGGAATGCGTTCCTCATCGACCGGTGCCAAGTGGTCGGGTCCTTTCGCGATCTTGTCCCATTGCCCGGCAAGAGCCTGGCGCACGCGTTTCTCGTGCCCGTAGACGTCGCCGAAGGTCGTGATCTTGCCGTTCTCCTCCACGCGTGCCGTAAAGTAGGTGATGTGGACCGGGATCTTCTTGTCCAATTCGATCACGTTGTGCTCGGGGCCGTTTTTCACGAGATCGTCGATCTTCGCCCGGTCCCAGCCCTTGTCGGCCCCGAGGATGACGGTCGCCATCTGGAGCGGATTGCGGATCCTCATGCAGCCGTGGCTGTTGGCGCGCCGCGTCCAGGCAAACATGTACTTGTCCGGCGTGTCGTGCATGAACACGTAGTGCTTGCTTGGAAACGAGAACTTGACGAGCCCAAGCTGATTGCTGGGCCCCGGCGGCTGATAGATCGTGTAACCTTTCATCGTCGTCTTCGACCAGTCGATCTTGCGCCAATCAACATCTTCGCCCGCTTCGTTCATCATGCGAAGCCCGTGCTGGCGCATCAGCCCGCCGCCACGCAGAAGGCTCGGCCAAACCTCGCGAACCTTAATGCTGTCGGGCACGATCCATTTCGACTTGAATGTGACGCGCTCCATTTGATCGGAGAAAATCGGCGTCTGCTTGTTGACAAGGCCGACCGTGATCCGCTCGTTGAAAACGACCTCGCCGTTGCTTACGATCCTGATTTGAAATTCCGGCACGTTGACCCATACGTACATCTGACCGAGGTCCTCGGGCATCCAGCGCCATTGCTGCATGTTGGCGAGCAGTTGGTCGGCTTTGGCCGAATTGCGCTTCTTGCCGGGCCCGCCGCGCGCCTCGAGCCAGGCCTTGCGCAGCAGCTCGAATTGAGGGTGCTTTGGATGGATGCCTTCGAGATACGCTGCTGGATCATCGGCAGCGGCAAGCTCGATCAAGAGCTTGTCGCGATCGCGAACCAGCGGACGCCGGTCGAGGTAGGATGAAAGATCCTTTGGCGCGTCATTGATGGCGGCGCCGCGTGCATAGCGCGCATACTTCATCGCAGCGACGGAAAGCTTGAATTCGGCCTCACTCAAATCGGCGGGCGCCGGATCTGCACCCGGCTGTGTCTCGAGCTTTAGTTTCGGAATCTCGAACTGGGATGCATCGAGACCCCAATCTCCGGCCCTCTCGAGAAGCTCAATGACAAGCTTGGCGCGGGCATTGAAGCCCTTTTCTGTCACCCAGAGCGGTGCATCGGAGCGCCCCAGGTAGAACCTCTTCAAGGCATCGAGATCGCGTTCCTCTGAGGAGCGCGCTCGCACGGCTGGCGCATCTCCAGCTGCCCCCTGAGTGGGATCCGGAGGTGGGGCCTTCGCGGCCTCGGCTGACTTTTCTGCCTCGATTAGGTCCCTGACAGCGCGACCGACCGCGGCAATAGCGGGAGGCACGGGGGTGACAGCCTGCTCGATACTCCCCGTTTCGATGGGTGCCGCGAGCGGCACGGAGGGGCTGGCTTGCACATCGTTTCTTTCAGGCGGTGTCAGGATCTCGATATCGACGGCCCACGCTGACCCCGAAATGAAGGCAGAGTTCAGCACGACGGCAAGTGCCCGCAAGGTCGCCCGCATTCATCATCCCCCTCATGGCGAGGCTCTACGCTTAATCGCTAAGCTCAGGTCTTCAAAGCATGAAATGCCCCGCCCTTGTGGATGAAGTATGGCCGATTCGTTCGCGTCGACCGCCACCCGTCACCATCCTGCACATAGGCCGGAATGAAAAGGGTCCGGTGTTCTGGCACCGGACCCTCACGCTCTGAAGGGCGACAAGGGACTTCAGGAGAGAAGACCGTCTAGTTGACGCGTGGCTCCAGACCGTATTCCTGCATTTTTCTATAAAGTGTCGAACGGCCGATCTTAAGCCGCTTGGCAACTTCCGTCATATGACCGCGATAGCGTCCCAACGCCAACCGGATCATATCGGCCTCGATATCCTCAAGAGCACGAATTTCGCCGGTATCGGTGACGGCCGGGATGCCGAGCGTTCCTGCTCCGCTACGGATTTCCACCGTTTGCGGAATGGTACCTTCAGCGCCCAGGAGCGCGGGCCCTGTGTAGGCGGGCTGCTTCTGCAGCGCGGTTGGAGCCGCTGGGATTTCGGCATTGAAGCCTTCGACGTGGGCGGCAATCTGCGGGAACTCTGCAACCGTGAGCTCGGGTCCGTCGGCAAGCACAACAGCACGGAACACCGCGTTCTCGAGCTGGCGCACGTTGCCGGGCCAGGCGTAGGTGGTGAGAAGCTTCATCGCCGGCTCGGCAAAACCACTGATCCGCTTGCCTTCCTCGGCCGCAAAGCGTGCGAGGAAATGGTTGGCGAGATCGCCAATGTCTTCGGTGCGCTCTCTCAACGGAGGCACCCAGATCGGGAATACGTTCAAGCGGTAGTAGAGATCCTCGCGGAACTTACCATCCTTGACGAGCTGGATCATGTCGCGATTGGTTGCCGAAACGAGGCGGAAGTTGACCTTGACCGGCTTCTTGGAGCCGACCGGATCAATCTCGCCTTCCTGAAGCGCGCGAAGCAGCTTTACTTGCGCATCGAGCGGCAGCTCGCCAATCTCATCGAGGAAAAGCGTTCCCCCGTCAGCCTCCTGGAACTTGCCAATGCGCCTATCGGTAGCTCCGGTGAACGAGCCCTTTTCGTGACCGAAAAGAATGCTTTCGACAAGGTTCTCGGGGATTGCACCGCAGTTGACGGTGATGAACGGCTTGCCGGCCCGGTCACTCTCGCCCTGGATGGCGCGCGCAATCAGTTCTTTGCCGACGCCTGACTCGCCTTCGATGAGAACGGGTATGTTCGAAGCGGCTGCACGCTTGCCGAGCGACACCACACGGTGCATGGCTGCCCCGCGCACGATGAGGTCACTGAAGGTGAGGGTGCCGTCATTCTTTCTCTTGATGCGCGTGATCTCGCCGGCAAGGGCTTCGATCTTGAGTGCGCTCTTGATCGAAATCTCGAGGCGCTCGGGTGAGGCGGGCTTGATCACGAAATCGACCGCGCCTGCGCGCATCGCGTTGATGGCAGTATCGATGGAACCATGGGCCGTCTGAACAATTACAGGCGGCATTCCGGGCTTTAGGCTCACCTTCTCAAGAACGCCCATGCCGTCGAGCCCGGGCATCACAAGATCCAGAAGTACGAGGGAGATTGACGGCCGGTCCGGGCCTTCGAGAATTTGAAGGGCGAGTTCGCCGGAATTTGCGGTCTTGGTCTCGAAGCCTATCCGCTTGATAGTTTCTTCGAGAATGCGGCGCTGAGCCGGATCATCGTCTACGATGAGGATACGCTTTGCCATTGGGCACTCGTACTCTACACTACAGGACTAGACCGGGGCGCTCATGCGACATGTTCCAGGATTGGACAGTCGGCCACCGGCCACTCACTTACGATGTGAAAGTGCCCCATGGCGGTAAATGGAGTGTTACAGTCCGGTTCGGCGTGATGCTTTTTTTGCATGCGAGATAAGCTGTGGGGAAGCTCTGCCGTCGCTACCGCCGTAAATGGTTACCGAAGCTCTAATCTGGGACCCATCAGGAGAACGCGAAATGGTCAAGTTCACGTTGAATGGGGAGACGGTCACCGCCAATGTGGCACCGGAAATGCCGCTCCTGTGGATGCTGCGCGATGTGCTGGGCCTCACCGGCACAAAGTACGGGTGTGGAATTGCGCAATGCGGCGCGTGCACCGTACACGTCGACGGCGAAGCCCGGCGTGCCTGCACACTCCCTGTTTCCGCGGTCGCCGGAAAACAGGTGACGACCATCGAAGGCTTGTCGCCCGACCGCTCGCATCGCCTGCAAAAAGCATGGATTGCCGAACAGGTGCCCCAATGCGGTTATTGCCAGTCGGGCCAGATCATGCAGGCCGCTGCGCTGCTTGCCGCGAACCCAAAGCCGACGGATGAAGAAATCGACACCGCAATGGCGGGCAACATCTGCCGATGCGGGACCTACCTCCGCATCCGCAGCGCCATCCGGCGTGCAGCAAGCGAAGTCTAAGGTTGAGGGAGGACGCCATGAGCAATATTTCGCGACGCGGTCTTCTCAAGGGATCGGCTGCTGTACTTGCGCTCACAACGCTCGATATTCCGATCATTCTTCCGGCTTCTGGGGGCGAAGCACCGACAGCCCTCACACCCTATCTGAGAGTTTCCTCCGATGGGGCGATCACGGCCATCCTGCCAACACTTGAGATGGGACAAGGAACCCACACCGGCCAGCTCATGATTTTAGCCGAAGAGCTCGGCGCCGATATCACCCGCATGACGGTCGAAATGCCGGCGCAGCCCGCCGATGCCTATCGCGTCAAGTTCGGGCCCGTTGCCCGCATGCGCAGCGTCGCCTCCCAAGGCATCCGCTTCTGGCACGATCCGTTGCGCCTCGCTGCGGCCCGCGCCCGCGCTGTGCTGGTCGCCGCGGCTGCAGCGCGCCTCGGCGTTCCCGCCGCCGAACTCGACACCAAGGACGGCTTCGTCATCCACGCCGCTTCCAGCAAGAAGATTGCGTTCGGTGATCTCGTCGCTGAAGCGGCCAAACTTCCGCTTCCCGAAAAACCCGATCTGCGCCCGGAGACTGCGCGCACACTCACCGGAAAGCCGATGGCGCGCATCGACATCCCCGCCAAGACGGACGGCTCGGCTGTATTTGGCAGCGATGTCAAAGTGCCCGACATGCTCCATGGCGCCGTGCGGCTCGCGCCCGTCTGGCGCGCCGATGTCGAAAGCCTCGACGCGAATAAGGCGAGTGCCATGCCCGGCGTTGTGGCTGTCGTCAAGGTTCCCCGCGGCGCCGTCGTGGTGGCCCGGACCTGGTGGGAAGCCAAGAAGGCGGCGGACGCACTCGACATCACATTCACGAAAACCCCCTTCGACGAATGGTCGAGTGCGAAACAGAGCGCGGAGATGCGCGCAGGTCTCGAGGCGAAGGATGCCCCGGTCGTGCTGAGCAAAGGAGATCCTGCAGCCGCGCTCGCAAAGTCGAGCAGGATCGTCGAATCCATCTATGAAGTGCCAATGCTCGCCCACATGTGCATGGAGCCATCCGTGTGCACGGCGCGTGTCGGAGCCGACCGGGTCGACCTCTGGATGCCGACCCAGGATCACGACATCGCGGCAGAGGAGGCCGCAGCCGCAAGCGGCCTAGCCATAGACAAAGTCTTCATCACCACGCCCTATCTCGGTGGCGGCTTCGGACGCAAAGGCCGGGGAGAGATCGTGACCCAGGCGGTG
>CAZSNH010000223.1:0-5408 GCA_964607855.1 uncultured Hyphomicrobium sp.
AGCGCAGCTATCGTAATGCGAGGCCGCCATGATTGACTGTGTGCCGACAAGCTCTTGCATTTCCGGCAATGTCTTTACGCGGTGGCATTTGCCGTAGAAACAGTAGGTTTGACCCGGCGTCTTGGCGAAGGCTGGCCAAAGAAGTCCTGCGGTCGCCAAGATCGCAAGCAAGGCCCAGGCTGTAATGCGCAACGGGTTCCTGGCTTGGCTCACGCGCCAATTCAGCTTCATGGATAACTCCCCCTGACGTTCCGACGCCTTCGCCGATGCGCTAAGCGGTGCGCACTGAGGAAGCGTGGTATGAGCAACAATTAACTATGTCGGGGAAGCCTTAACCATGAAACATGGTTAACGGAGCAGCACGCGGCAATTTGCGCACCGCAGCATGAAGGAACTATAAGAAATTTGAAAGGGTTAGCTTGGTTCTGAGTTGATCGGCCGCATCCTGAAGGCGGTTCTTCTCGCGCCCGCGCAAAACGAGCTCCGTCGAGTAGCGACCGTCCTTCACCGCCGGATAGCTGCCCATCACGATGTCCGGGTACTCGGCCTGGTGGGCCGCGAAGAGGTCGGCAATGTCGCCTTCCGGACGGTCGAGAGCGATGGTTATGGAATGCATTTTGGGGCCCGTCTCGAGCCTTGGCGTCACCTCGGTAAGCATGGCCTGCATGATTGCTGGAACACCGGCCATGACAATGACGTTGCCGATCATGAAGCCGGGGGCCATCGACACCGTGTTGGCGATGAGCTCGGCTGTCGCTGGAATCCTCGCCATGCGAAGGCGCGCCGGCGTCAGCTCCAGGCCGCGCTTGGCGTAGGCGGGGCGCATGATGGCGACGGCCCGCTCATCGATACCGATCGGCACGCCAAACGCCTTGGCGACGGAATCGGCCGTGATGTCGTCGTGTGTGGAGCCGATGCCTCCCGTGGTGAACACATACGTATAGCGCACCCGTAATGCATTGAGCGCATCGACGATCTCGTTTTCAATGTCTGGGACGATCCGCACTTCCTTGAGATCGATGCCGATCGATGTCAGATGATCGGCAATCCAGCCGATGTTCTTATCTTTAGTGCGGCCCGAAAGAATTTCGTCTCCAATGACGAGAAGGGCCGCTGTGATCGTCTTGCACATGGTCTTGTCCAGACGTTCGCAATTTGGACGCGCATTGCAAAGCTGTAGCCTCGGCTTCGGATGTACAAGGGCCCGTTGCCGCAACCTGGATCGCATCATAATCTAATTTCATGCGCTTTCCTTCGTCTCTCGTCCGCGGCAAACTCATTCAGAGATACAAGCGTTTTTTGGCCGATGTCAGGCTCGATAGCGGGGAAGTGGTAACGGCGACGTGCAGTAATACCGGCTCCATGCTCGGGCTATCGGATCCGGGCTTGCCAGTTTGGCTTTCCGAGAGCGACAACCCGTCGCGCAAATATCGCCACACGTGGGAGATGGTCGAGACCGATCTCGGGAAAGGTCCGGTGCTGGTTGGAATAAACACCGCTCACCCGAACCGGATCGTCGAGGAAGCTCTGCTCGGAGAGCGCATTCCCGAGATCGCGGGCTATTCCGATCACCGCCGTGAGGTCAAATACGGGCGATCGAGCCGCATCGATCTCCTCCTCGAGGACGCCGAAAAGGGCCTCTGCTACGTGGAGATCAAGAACGTCCACCTGTCGCGCCGCCAAGGGCTCGCCGAGTTTCCCGATTCCGTTACCGAGCGCGGCGTCAAGCATCTCGAGGAACTGGCCGACATGGTGCTGCAAGGCCACCGCGCCGTCATGATTTATCTGATCCAGCGCGAGGATGCGCGCCGTTTCAGTTTTGCCAAGGACATCGATCCAGCCTATGTGGCGGCCTTTAGAAAGGCAAAGGCTGCCGGCGTGGAGGCGATTGCGTACCGCTGCCGGCTCAGTCCCGAGGAGATCCGGCTCGACCGGGCCGTTACTCTCAAGGTCTAAGCCGCATGCCCGGCCACAGACTTGTGATCGCCCCATAGATGTCAGCTTTTGAAACCATGCTCCATGGAGCTGCGTAAATCGGGCATCATACGATCGAAACGGCTCCCGGTGTTCGCCGGGCCGTCCGTTCACTTGAGGAGCAAATCCATGTTGACCCGCAGACAGTTTAACCTTGCCGGGATCGGCGCGACTTTGGCCTCTGTTGGAGGGGCAAGGATTGCGCGCACTGAGGAGAAGATGATGTTCGAGATCACCAAGACGCCGGAGGAGTGGAAGAAGCTGCTCACCAAGGAGCAGTATTATGTCTTGCGCGAGCATGGGACCGAGCGCTCCGGCACGAGCCCGCTCGACAAGAACTACGAGCCTGGCCAGTACAACTGTGCGGCTTGCGATCTGCCGCTCTTTTCCTCTGAGACCAAGTTCAACTCGGGAACCGGCTGGCCGAGCTTCTACGCCCCCTTGGAGAATGCAGTGGGCACGTCCACCGACAGGAGCTTCTTCATGACGCGAACCGAGGTGCATTGCCGTCGCTGCGGCGGGCACTTGGGCCACGTGTTCGATGACGGCCCGAAGCCCACAGGACTGCGCTACTGCATGAACGGCGTGGCTCTGAAGTTCGTGCCCAAGGCGTCAACCTGATCGGCGCCCCTCTCCCGACTTCCCCCGTGGAGAGGGGCACTCTCACGTCTCCCAAACAGGTGATCCATGCTTGCCAAGGCTTTGCGCTTCCCACTTTCGCTTTCATCGCTCGCCGTTGTGCTGATGCTCTTGGCGCCGCATCGGGCCGCTGTTTCGGCTGAAGACGCACGGTCTCGCGCCGGATTGGAAATGGCAACATTTGCCGCTGGATGCTTCTGGTGCGTGGAAAGCGACTTCGACAAGGTGGAGGGCGTCGTCGAGACCATCTCGGGCTATACCGGCGGGCACACGGCCAATCCGACCTACGAACTCGTCGGCAACGGAGGCACGGGACACGCGGAGGCCCTCCGCATCACCTACGATCCCACGAAGGTGACCTACGCCAAGCTCCTCGATCACTACTGGCGTCATGTCGACTTTCTCGACGGCGACGGGCAGTTTTGCGATCGCGGCGATCAATACCGTCCGGCGATCTTCACCCACAACGATGAGCAGAAGCGCTTGGCGGAGGAGAGCAAGGCTGCGCTCGCCAAGAGCCACGATTTCGGAAGGCCGATTGCGGTCGAGATCGTTCCTGCCGGCGAATTCACGCCCGCCGAGGACTATCATCAGGACTATTATAAGAAAAACCCACTGAAATACCGCTACTACCGTACGGGGTGCGGGCGCGACGCGCGGATAGCCCGGCTATGGGCGCATGTGACGTCCAAGGAAAATGCCGGTCACTGAACGGGCTTGGCGGCGGCGGAAATTGTGCTAGGCATCGGCCCTCATACGTGAGCCGTTGCCTGAGGACCCCCTATGAGTGACACGCCGCCAGACCGACTTTCCGTCGATCCCACGAGCCCGTACTACGACGAGGCAGTGCTCGCGCGTGATGTCGGCGTGCGCTTCAACAACGTCGAGAAAACCAACGTCGAGGAATACTGCGTGTCCGAGGGGTGGATTCGTGTTTCGGCTGGGAAAGCCAAAGACCGCGACGGCAAGCCGCTCCTCATCAAACTGAGTGGCAAGGTGGAGCCGTATTTCAAGTCGGACGCGAAGTCCTAAGTGGTCAGGGCGAGCACCTTGGCGACGTTGATCCGGTGCACCTCCTCGTAGGGTGCGAAGTAGGTTACCCAATCGCGGCGCAGCGGTTCGGCGAGAAACGTTTTGAGGTCTTGACGGGCCAGAGCCTCGCTCTCGGGCGTCTTCAGCAAAAGCTCGACATAGGCGCGCGTCGCGTGGATGAGCGAGCGCCCGTAGCCGCCGCTGCTGATCCTTTCTTTCGATCCGTGATTGGGCATGAGGCGGGCGAAGGACCACGTGTCGAGCCGCGCCAGATCGGCGAGGTACTCCTCGAGGCGATCCGGCTCGTCGACATACGTGATGGTATCCTCGAGCGTATCGCCAACAAGCAGCGTGCCGTCGTGGGGAATGTAGAGGGCGACGCCGTCGCGGCTGTGGATGTCGAGGGGTCGCAGTTCAATTTCGAGGCCGCCGACGTCGAGGGTGATGTCGCCGTCGAAGGTGGCGGTCGGCAGCACGAGGGGCTTGATGGGCGGCGGGCCGTCTATCGTGCCCGCTTCGATCTTCTCCTTGTTTTCTTCGAGCAAACGCAGCGTCTCGTCGTGGGCGATGATCTCGCAATCTTTGAAGACTTCGTTGCCGGCGACGTGGTCGAGATGCCAGTGGGAGAGGACGACGCGGATGTCGCGGATGCCGCGCGACTCCAGTGTGCTGCGGATCGCTTTTGCGTGCGCGAGCGAGAGGTGGGTGTCGTAGAGGATGGCAGAGGCGCCGTTGTGGACGGCGTAGCTCGCAATGCCGAGCCCATAGCCGCCATCATCCACCCAGTTGGGCTCGGGCGAGTGGAAGCGCGTGCCCGTGCGCCCGTCGTAAAACGCAATGAGATTTGGCGAGAGATCGTGGATGGTGAGGGTGGCCGGGTGTGCGGGCATGGGAGTTCAGTCTGCTTCAAAATGCGTTGCCGGGGCTTTCTAGCAGAATTTTCCCGGCAACACGCGCATGGCCGCCCCGTTCTTCAAAGGGGCAGACTGCGGCGGCCACCCACGACGGATTTCAATAACTTCACCGTTATCCCTGAACCCAGACCTAGAACAACAGGCTTGGATTTCAGACGCATGCGTGATTTTCAAGAGAAGGCTCCTTGCGTCTATATTCTCGCGAGCGCTCCGAACGGCGTGCTCTACGTGGGTGTGACGAGCGATCTCCATGGGCGCATGTGCGAGCACCGGCAAGGCCTCCATGAAGGGTTCACGAAGACGTACGGCGTACGTCAACTCGTTTACTACGAGATGCATGAGACGATGGCAGCGGCGATCCTTCGCGAATCGCGCCTCAAGAAATGGAAGCGGGCCTGGAAGGTCCGGCTCATTCACGGCATGAACCCCGAGTGGCGGGACCTCTTCGACGAAACGTGGTGTGATATCGAGGATGGGCCGGCAGACGTGGCTCGGCAGCGAGATTGAATTCGCGGAGACCTGTCGTGGGTGGCCGCCTTCGCGGCCATGACGAAAATGAGAGTGAGTGCACTGAGCTGAAGGCGATGGCGCATGGAGCTGCGTGGTTGACACCCAAGCACTCATGTTACCGCCCCAGATGCACGAGTGACTTGATTACGTACTGCCTCCCCCCTACCGTCATGGCCGCGAAGGCGGCCACCCACGGCAACGAGCAGATTGCGTGGTGTGCGTTGCGTGTGGTGCCGACAGTGCCGTTGTTTGCAAGCGGTTCACGCTCTGAAGCTTGTTGTGAGTAGAGCCGCCGCAGCCTGCCCCGTTGAAGAACGGGGCGGCCGTGACGACTTTTTC
>CAZSNH010000224.1:0-5390 GCA_964607855.1 uncultured Hyphomicrobium sp.
AGTCCTGCCAGCTTGAGCCTGAGCAGATCGCGAACGGCTCCGGGGCTGGTAAGGCTCTCGCGGGTCGTCAGTTGCTCGGTCAGGCTCCGCGCTGCTAGCTCTACTGCGGCTTGCAGCTTGATCAGCGCATCGTCCCCATATGCGCTAGGACGCTCGCCGCAAAGCAGATCGCCGTTTACCTGCGCCTGTGAGTGAAGCAAGGAGAAGAGCGAGAACTTCGCCCGTGCAAATACCTTCGTTGCCTTCCTGCGGTCCCCAATAAGCACGGTCAACAAATCGAGATCGGTTGCATGGCTTACTTCTTTGAGCAGCATTGGCCCTCCTTGGCCTGTTAAAAACTGCTGCTCATGCGGAGTTCTCTTCGCCTCCCCTCGGGGACGGGAGGGGGGACTTCGAATGGAAATGCTTAAGCCGCCCGTTTCGGCGGCTTGCTTCTGCTGCTCACGCTTTCGTCCCCTTCACCAGAGCTGAGGGGCGAACGGGGGCAGCTAAGGCCGCCAGGGCGGCGGCGTTTCTGGTGTCACGAATTGCCTACAATGCGGCGGCCCGCATTGAGAATTTGCAACCTAGTGACAAGAGACTTGGCGCGACGGTTGCGGGTCTTGCCGCCTCTGGAACCGAAGGAATGGGCCCGGGCGATCGCCGATTGATTTGGCGAGAGGGGAATGCTTGGCCGAAAGCGTAATATTCTTCGCGGGGGGGCGACCGTGGCATCGAAGCATGAAGATGAATCAAGGCAGGTACGCAAGGGGCCTGCTGCGTTGGCCACGCTCGGGTGCACGTTTCAATGATCTGGGTGCGCGCGCGTGTATCTGACGTGAAGTCGACGATGCTCCAGCGAGTTCCGTGGGGCAGGCTTGATCGACGAGTAGCACAGGAGCTCAAGAACCGAGAGCATCACACGCCGGTCGTATCCGCATTTCGGTGGTGGGCACGGCGACCGCACACCGTGATGGGCGCAATCCTGGATGCGGCCAAGGAAAAATACGGACAAGACGTCGCTGTATCTGATCCGTTTAGTGGCGGTGGAACGGTTACGTTCGAAGCCGTTCAGCGAGGTATTAAAACGTACGCGCAGGATCTCCATGCTTGGCCGTCAAGAGGCCTGGGCGTGGCCATCCGCTATTGCGATCCAGAGAAATTAAAGCGGGCGGCTCAGCAGTTGTTGAAAGCGGTCGCACCGGTGCGAAAGCTCTACGTGACCGAGTACGGTACAGAGCTCAGCCATGTCCTGCGGGTTCGAGGTGCAGATTGTGTCGACTGCGGTAAGCGCAACTTTCTGTTCCCTGCTGCACTTCTTTCGCTGGAAAGCCGGAGCGGTGACAACAGGCAAGCCTTCTTTGGCTGTTGCGCGTGCGGTGCGGTTAGCCGCCGTCTTCGCACCACGAAGTCGTTTAGCTGCGGTCAATGCGGGAAGCGCGCAGTAACTGCCCGAACCCCTGTGGGGTGTGCCCACTGCGGCGGAGCAAATCTGAAGCGCGCAAGCTATTGGCATGCGGTTCTGGTGCAGGAGCTGGTAAATCAGAATGGACGTTTGAGATCACGTCTGCGTCCTGTCCGTCAGGGAGACCCAGTGGCTGTGGTTTCTGCGCGAGACGAACATTCGGCGCTGGCCCAACCAATTCAGCGTGGCATTGAGACTCGCCGATTGCTCGATCGAGGATTTTCCTTTTGGGGTGATGTCTACACGGCGCGGCAAGCGAAAGCGTTGATTGGCACCATCTGTGCGGTCAAGCGACTGCGCGCTTCCCGCGTTGTAAAGGATCGACTCGCGTTGGCGGTCCTCGGCGCCGCGGAAATGCCTGGTTTTTTGAGTCGGTGGGACCGTTTTCACTTAAAGACCTACGAGGCGATGGCTAACCATCGCTTCGCGCATTCCAATATTGCTGTCGAAGCGAACCTCCTTTCACCAGTTGGTCGCGGGACCATTCCCAAACGGCTGGAGGCTGCTTGCAAAGCGCTCGACTGGCTTGTCGAGGCTGGTCCGCGATATCCACGGGTCCTGACGCAATCATCCCGGAAGAAATTGCGCCGAGCATCGAGCTGGGACGTCTTGGTCACAACCGGTAGCAGCCGATCCCAGGCGCTGCCACGGAATTCCGTGAATGTGGTGATTACTGACCCACCGTACTATGACGACGTGCAGTACGGGGAACTAGCGCGTCTGTTCCATACCTGGCTTAGGGTGTACTGGCCGCGAGTCGTTGTTGACGAAAGCGACGAGGCCGTTCCGAACGCGCAGCGCGGCACGACAGCACAGGATTACGAGGACACGATCGCAGCTTGCTTGACGGAAAGTCGTCGCACATTGCGCCGGGACGGGCGGCTCGTGCTGACATTTCACAATAAGAAACTTGCCGCATGGCGTGCGCTTGCCGGCGCACTTCGCAAATCCGGATTCGTTGTCGATGCCCTTGCAGTGGTTCTGGCGGAGAACGCAACCGATCATTGCAAGCGGTCTGTGGAGGCGATGCTGCACGACCTCGTCATTGAGTGTGTGCCGGTGCGTAAGAAGAAGAGCAGGCCGGATGTCCCTATATCTTTTGTACCCAAGACGACCGCTGAACGGAACTTGGCGGCAATGGGTTTGGCGCTAGCTGAAGTTGTCAGACGCGCAAAGGTGCAGGATCTTAAGAGTCTGTTTCACCGCCATCTCGCGCACCTGCGGGAGCGCTGTCCCCTAATCAGGTAGGAAATGTGGGGCAGCGCTTTTCTCTGCTCGGCCCAGCATGTGACCTATGCATTACTTTGCAGACCAGTCCTACCGTCGGGTGGCCAGGCTTTCGAAAGGGTTAGCGCAGCTCTCGCTGTACGTCACGCTCTCGCAGGCCGCGCTTCGGACAAGACGCTTATCTTCGTTGTGCCGGAGGCGACAGCTTCAACTGCTCTGCACGTTAGCGGCGGCCTCTTGGTGGGCAACCACGCCCATGCAAACGGTTTCGATGTGCTTCCAGCGGAGGAAGTGCGTCCACTGTTTAAGGGTGACCTGTTGGTGGTTACGCCGTTTGTTTCGAAGACGAAAGTTGAGCTCGACACGTTGTCGATTGGAGCGTATCAGCGCCTCCGGGATATCTGGGACGTGGTTCCGCTCTCTCGATACACCGGGCGCCGGACGCACAAGCCGCGAGTGTTCTTGGCCAATCCGGGCTGGGTAAAAGCAATGACGGCCGGACGTCGATTTGGCGCGGTAGTTATCGACGCAGCGCACCCACGAACATTGACGCGTTTGCTGGATCTTCTCAAAGCATCTGCCAGCTGCAGCGCAATTCGCATCGTGGTTGCGCCACCGCTGAGCTCGTCTATGCTGTCTAGGTGCGGCTATCCCGGCAAAGTTATCGTTTGGTTGTGGGATCCGCAGGCTAAAAGCGATGCAGAGCGTGTAGTTGCAAGTCCAACACCTAGACCACCGCGTGTCGGCGCGAGGACGCTATGGGTGTGTCACGGCGACGATGAAGGTGGAAAAGCTCTGGCGGATCTGTATCAACACCTTGTCGGCGTCCTGAAACAGTCCGAAGGGCGTAGCTATCCTGGCTTACATGTGGCTTGGTCCGTGTATTCGCGGCTCCGCAATCTAGCCGTACCGTTGACACAGCTCGAGGAAGCCGCGTCCGGTAGTTGGATGGGCACGGTCCGTCGGCGGATCGAATCGCTCCCTTCCATTCAAGGTCATGGCAATCCAGTGTGGGATGCGACGTGGCCCAAGCTTTGCGCGGCAGTGAGCGAAGCCTATTCTGTTTTTCTGCGGCGGCAGGAGACAGCAAAGTTCTGGGCCCTTGCCGCGAGATTGGAACTGCTGCTAAAGGACAAAGCGTCAGTCGTGCGCATAGTTGTGGCATCGGAGATAGATGTCGAGTTGCTGCGCCGACTGCTCGTTGATTTGATCGACGGTCTAGGCGACGCGATTGCAGATGGTCGCGTCGACATCGTGACACCTTCCCGAGAAGCGCAACTTGTTGCTGACGGGTTCTGCTCGCATACGTTGTTGCTTGGTCCGAGGACAACAGCCTCTCGACATCTGGACCTCTACCCTTCCGAGCCTGTTGAGGTTTTCGTTTACCCATTTGAGGTAAACATCGAGCAAGCGGCACACGAGCGCCAATTGACCGTAGCTAGAGAGCTAGGGAGCAGTTCCTCTAGGCTTGAGCTCTTGGCCAAGATGGGACTGCGACCTCCGCCTGCCGCTAAGGAGGCCCCGTCCGTGGGATTGCCTAGTCTGGAAGTTAGAGATTCTGAGTCCGGGCATACAGTAGATTTGGTGAAAGCGTCGGCGACTACGAGTCTTCTCGATATCTCGGCACTTCTCGCCTATCGGGAGACCGAGGATGATCTCGAGTTGGCGCCTGCTTCCGGCACCAGTCACAGTACGAGCCTCGATACTGGACATGTTGTAGAGGTCGAGTTCAAGCAGGGCACAACGCTCCGCTACCCGTCGAACCACAACGTAGATGTGTATTTCGCTGCAACCAGTCAAGTCGACCGCATTGCTGTGGGTGAGCTACAGCCTGGATGGCACGTTATTTCGTTCGTTGACGGCCAGTACGACAGCCTATTCCGTAGGTTAACCGAAGTGATTGAGGCTCAGTTGCCGCCGAAGGAACGCATTGCGCTGGAGCTTTGGAGTGCAGCGAAGAAAAAACTAAATGAGAAGTACCTGAACAAGCGTGAGCTGCACGATGAACTACGTAGTCAGGGACTTTTAACAGCGTACGAGGGGTTCACAGCCTGGCTACGAGAGGGAGATGAAGGGGCTCTTGCACCGCAGCAGTACGAAGAGTTCGCTCTCTTGGCAAAGGCATCCGGCGCTTATCCGACGGAGCACCTAGCTAAACAAACGTTCCGTAGTATTCAGAAGGCTCGCGGCAGGAATCGAGTGTCAGGGCGGCATCTGCGGGGCTTTCTTCGCGCTGTCGTCTCGGGTGAGGGTTATGACGATGCGCTGGAGAGCGCGCGTAGCCTTGATGCCGGGCTAGGCGACGTGCTGGCAGCTGTCGAAGTGCTCGATGTTGGTAACGTAAGAATTATCCCAAGGAACGAATAATGGCTGACCCCGGTGGCTATACCGCGACATATCGCGACGAGCAGGCACTTACCAAGCACTTTATAGCCGTGCTCGAGCAGAGATTAGCCGGCCGCGATGCCGAGCGACGGACGCATGCTCATCCACTGGACTGGTGCCACCTAGGCGTGCTCGGGCCCGCGAAGCAGGAGCGCACACCCGTGCAGGTCGAAGCAACCGCGCTGGAGGCGGAGTTGGACGAATCACCTGCTGGGAATGCCAATTCGGCGACCCCTCAAGATAGGGGCGTTCGGCCAGCCAAAGGTGCTTCTACTACTGAATCGGAGCAGCCCAAGACAGCGGAAGAGGAATCAAGGGTTGTCGCGGAAAAAGG
>CAZSNH010000225.1:0-5360 GCA_964607855.1 uncultured Hyphomicrobium sp.
CCAACCGTCGAGGTCGATGTCGTCCTCGAAGACGGCTCGAAGGGCCGTGCCGCGGTGCCGTCAGGTGCTTCGACGGGCGCGCACGAGGCTATCGAGCTGAGAGACGGGGACAAGGCGCGCTATCTCGGCAAAGGTGTCACCAAGGCGGTCGACTCCGTTAACGGCGAAATATTCGATTGCCTGGCCGGAATGGAAGCTGAGGATCAGCGCGCAATCGACGCAGCCATGATCAAGCTCGATGGCATGAAAAACAAGTCGCGACTTGGAGCCAATGCCATCCTCGGCGTGTCAATGGCTGTTGCAAAGGCGGCGGCCGAGGCTTCCGGCCTGCCGCTCTATCGCTACATCGGTGGGGCAACGGCGCACGTGCTCCCGGTTCCGATGATGAACATTATCAACGGCGGCGCACACGCCGATAACCCGATCGATATCCAGGAATTCATGATCATGCCGGTTTCCGCGGCAACGGGAGCCGATGCCGTACGCATGGGCGCCGAAATCTTCCATACGCTGAAAAAGGGCCTCAAGGAGGCCGGCCACAGCACGGCCATCGGAGACGAGGGCGGCTTCGCCCCCAATCTCAAGAGTGCGGATGAAGCGCTCGCCTTTATCATGCGTTCTATCGAGAAGGCAGGTTACAAACCCGGTAGCGACGTCATGCTCGCCCTCGATTGCGCGTCCACTGAATTCTACAAGGACGGCAAGTACGATCTGCACGGTGAAGGCAAGACGCTCGATAGCGCGGGCATGGCCCGCTATCTTGAAGATCTCGTCAACCGCTTTCCCATCGTTTCCATTGAGGACGGGATGGCCGAAGACGATTGGGCAGGATGGCAGGTGCTTACAGATCTCATCGGCAAGCGTTGCCAGCTCGTCGGAGACGATCTCTTTGTGACCAACACTGAGCGGCTGTCAGAGGGTATCAAGAAGGGCATTGCGAACTCGATCCTGGTCAAGGTCAATCAGATCGGATCACTCAGCGAGACGCTCGATGCCGTCGCTATGGCCCAGCGCGCAGGCTATACCGCCGTCATGTCGCACCGCTCGGGTGAAACCGAGGACGCCACGATCGCCGACCTTGCCGTCGCCACCAACTGTGGCCAAATCAAAACCGGATCGCTGTGCCGTTCCGACCGCCTTGCAAAGTATAACCAACTCATACGCATCGAAGGCGAGTTGGGCAGCGTGGCGCGTTATGCAGGAAAGAGTATTCTGAGGGTGTAATCTTCCCCGCTCGGGGGCGCCAAAGTTCCCGAACCTGGACGTGGCTTTACCGGGCCTTAAACACCCTCATGGTAGAACCAATGCGTTCCCGGATCTCTTCACGCGTAACGACGAACACAAAACGTGCTGCGTCCACCCCTTCATGATCGGCGACTAACACGCGGGCAGGCGCTGGTTGTGCTTATCTGCCTCGGTTTTTCAGGCTATTTCGCCTATCACGCCATTTATGGCCGTCACGGCCTCGCGGCTCGACACGAACTCCTGGAGCGCCAAGCTCTCCTCGAGTTCGAGCAAAAGAGTCTCGAGGCCGTCCGCGCCAAGCTCAAGCGCGACGTTGTGCTCCTCACACCTGAACTCCCTGACCCGGACCTCGTCGAAGAGACGGCCCGCGATGTCCTTGGTTTCGTGCATCCCGACGACAAAATTTTCCCGCGCAATCGCTAAAATACCTCCCGCTGCCAATTTTCGATGTTGCAGTGCGCAATCGAAAGCGACTCACATTCAATTGTCATGTTGGCTAACTATTGCCTTGGTCGTGTAGATACCGATTTCAGTGATACGCTCCAAGACCAAAGGGGCAGGTATACGACGCGAAGGAGCAGCCCCGCCTCATGGCCGTCAAGCACAACATCGCAACCGAGTCTGAGATTTCTGCGCCTGCAACGGGGGCGGAACGCGATCTTATTACGGCAGAGATCGCTAAGCGCGCCTACGAGAGGATGCTGCTCTTGAGACGCTTCGAGGAGAAATGCGGACAGCTTGTTGCACTCGGCGTAGTGAGCGAAACAGCACCTTTGGCGACGAGTCGCGAAGCAGTTCCCGTCTCGATCGCATTAGCGCGCGCTCCCGGCGAGCCCTTCGTCAGTGCGACGGGTCTCTACAGCTGCCTCCTCGCACTCGGTGTCGACGCAGAAACGCTCTTTCGCGACTTGCTAGAGGGAATTCCGTCACAAGAAGCGCGAGGCGCGGAAGTTGGCATGCACTACTGCGCGTCGACGGCTGAGGCGCTCTCGATTGCAACCGTTCAAGCCCGGCAGGGCGCTGCCGTTTTCTGTTGGATCGATGCCACGAGCGAAAGTGGTCCGCTACGATTGCCCACATTGTCGAGTATCTCAAAGTCAGAACTGCCTTTGGTTGTCATCGCAAACATCAAACCCGATACCGCCGAAGTCGTCCCCTCAGCACCGGGGTTCATGGTTTCTCACGCCGATAGCGTCGACGTGGGGCGCATCAAGACACTCTGCTGCGCGGCAGCAGAGCGCGCGAGGTTGAAGGGGCTGCCGACCCTCATTCTCGTCCGATCGGCGGGGTTTCAGGGACATGCCGCCGCGAAACGGCGCGAGACAGGGCGAGGGCAATCGTCGCGGGAATCATGGGATCCCGTAGCCCACCTGCGCCAGCGTCTCCTCGACGCGTACGAAATGCGCGAAGTCGAGCTTAAGGCAATAGAGAAGGCCGTTCGGGACCGGATCTCGTCCGCCGCGGCCGCCTCTCGCGCCCGGAAATAGAGTTCTCCGCGGGATTCGCAAGATTTCCCAGAACTTTTGGATTTCCACAGATTCGCACGCGTCAAGGGGGGAAGATGCACGATATCCCCCACGCCACCCAATTGCTCGATCTGCAACTCGGACTTTAGCTCGGAGCTATCGTGGCTCGATTCTTTCGGGGGGCACTATGGGTTCGATGAAATTGAGCAGCATGCTCGCGTTAAGCGGCGCAATCCTGGCTGGTGGCTGCGCCAGCGAAAGCGGCGTTCTTCAGACAGGCACGTTGCAAAGCCCGGGCGTAGCGGCGCAACCGTCTCTGGCTCAATCCAAGATTGACCCGGCTTGCGCGACGCTCGCGAGCCAGATCGATACCATAAGAAAAGATGGTGTTACCGAACGGGTCGAGAAGGTGGCTGCCGGAAAGTCGGCAACTGTCAAGGTGAAACGCGAGTCGCTTTCCAAAATGGTCGAGTTGACAAAACTCGATGCTGAATATCAGGCGAAATGCACCATCGCTGCTCCAAAGCCGCCGCAAGTTCAGGCTCAGGCTCAGCCTGCAGTGCAGAAAACTGCCGCACCGACTCCGGCAACCTTCGCAAAACCCTAGGGAAAGCAGTCTCTTAGGGACAGGGTTTTTTGCGTGGGCGAAATCGGTCTACAGGCCCCCTGTCGCCGTGGCCTCGCCCATCGCAGTTTTGAAGAATGCTCTTGCCCTAAAATCATGAGGCGCTCGGGCCACACTTTTTTGCATGGACTTGAATGTGCCATTTGGCTGTGATGAAACGATGCCCGGAAACGGAATCGCGAGCGCGGACACACATCGCGCCCGAGGGGAAAAGAACTGGGAATGCGATCATGATCTCCCTGCGAGCTATGCTTCTGGTAACTGTGGCCGGATTGACCGTCTCAGGGTGCGCAGGCGGCAGTGCGGGGGCCGGCGGCATGGCGGGTGGTGAATCATGCAGCAGCGTGCGCGCCAAGATTGCGCGCCTCGATGCCAAGGGCGTCCAGTCGCTTGTTCAGGCACAGGCCCAAGGCAAAAAGCTCTCCGGGCAACAAAAGGCGGACGCCGATCTCTATAACGAGCTGCTGAACCAGTACCTCGGCGCCCGATGTCACGAACCGCCCAAGCACTAAGGAATTGCGCGCCCAGGGCTTACGGCGCACCCTTACCCTCAGCGACGAAAGCTGGAGTTGCCCATGGACTTCACGACTTATCTCCTTGAGCACAAGCAATTCGTAATCATGCTGATCAACGGCGTCATCGCCGGCTGGCTTGCGGGTCTTTTGCTCGGCGGCGGAGGCCTCATCCGCAATCTCATCGTCGGCTTGATCGGGTCGATCTTGGGCGGCATGCTGGTGCAGCTCCAACTTCTCAATCTGCCGTTCGACTTCGATGCTTGGGTTCCCTATGGCAACCAGATCGCGATCTCTACCATCGGCGCGATGCTTGTCATTCTGCTCGCGCGCTTTATCGGGCGCTAGAGAGCCAAAATTAAGGGCCCGGTCTCGCGCGCCGTATGGGAGCCTGCGTTGCCAAAATTCAGCGTCGTGCATGGCGTGCCCTTCACACCCGCGCAAATGTTCGACCTCGTGGCCGACGTCGAGCGCTATCCCGAGTTCGTTCCTTACTGCGAGAAGCTCATCGTCCATTCCCGCGAGACAACGGGAAACACGACGCAACTGATTGCGACCATGTCGGTCGGTTATTCGGCGGTTCGAGAGAGCTTCACCACCCGCGTCACGCTCGATCCGAGCCTGCGGCGCATTCTCGTTGAATATCTCGATGGCCCATTCAGCCATCTTGAGAACCGCTGGTCCTTCACGCCGGCGTACGGGGGCTGCATGGTTGATTTCCACATCGAGTATGAATTTCGCTCTCGCCTCCTCGCAGTGGCGCTTGGAACCGTCCTCAGCAAGGCCTTCAAACATTTCACGCACGTCTTCGAAGATCGAGCGAGGAAGGTCTATGCCAAGAAGCCTGAGGAGTTGTCGTGAGGCCGCCGAATTAGTGACAGCAATGCTTAGTCCAACCTGCGCCCTCTCACGGCAGCAAGGCCGCGCGTATTTGTCAGAATAGCGCTGTCGAGATCGGCCCCTGTCAGATCGGCACCTGTGAGATCGGCTCCCGTCAAATCGGCATGTGACAGATCGGCATTGGTCAGGTTGGCATTGATCAGTCTTGCCTCCCTGAGATTTGCGAAGCGGAACGAAACAAATTTGAGATCGGCATTTTCGAAATTCGCCCGCGTGAGCGTCGCGCCTGTGAGTTCCGTGCGCCAGAGATGCTCGATGAAACCCGTATTGTTAAAGGGGGCGAGCGTCGCACCGAAGAAACTTGCCCCGCTGAAGTTCGCATAGTTGAAGCGTCCGAAGAGGCGCGTCTTGCTGAGGTCCGCGCCCTTGAAGCTCACTGCTTCGTCCTTGGCCACGTCTAGAGTGGAGAAGGTCGTCGGCCGAAGGATGTTGGCACCACTCAAGCGAGCACCATCGAAGCGCGCACCGATGATAATGGTGCGGTCGAGCCGTGCGGCCGTGAGATCCGTTTCCGAGAGGTTCGAGCGCGAAAGGTCTGTGCCGAAAAGGTCGCTGCCTTCGAGGCGGGCCTTCTTGAAATCGATGCCAGAAAGGTCGAGATCGTTCAAAGTC
>CAZSNH010000226.1:0-5358 GCA_964607855.1 uncultured Hyphomicrobium sp.
TTCATGCAGGACCGTGCCACACGCGATCGCGGGCAGGTTCCCGTCATCGGCGACATTCCCCTTCTCGGGAATGCTTTCAAGAACAAGCACGATACTGTGGAGCGCACCGAGCTCTTGATCGCGATCACGCCCCACGTCGTGCAGAACGATGGGCAGGCGGCGCAGATTGCCGCCGAGTTCCGCGATCGTCTCAATCTAAACACGCGGCCACAGCGCGATACGCCGCCCGAGTTCCGAGAGAATATTGATCGGCTGGTGAGATGAGAGCGAAATTTTTGGAGGGCCTCACATGATCAGGCGCTTGGTGCTCTTATTGCTTGTGTTCATTGCCCTTGGCGCCAATTTGACGGCCGCGGGACCGCGCCGGGCTCCCTTGCGCTACGTCGAGCCGCTGCTCCCCCTCGAGGCGGGCGGCTGCTACTACTATCGCGGCCGGCAATGGTGCGGCCGCTACTGCTACACGGAAATCAATGGCAAGCGCTATTGCCAGAGGTGGAAGCGCGATGCTCATCCGCAGGCCGCATTTGACGCCGTTTTTCCTGAAGAAGTGTTGAAGTAAAGGCCGCCATCCAGGCTCACTTCACGATGATGTTCTTGGCGAGCTTCAGCGTTTCGGCGGGATCGAAAGGCTCCGGCACGGCGATACCCTTCTGACACGCAGGTCTTTCAGCCAAAGTAGCCATCCATCGTTGCAGATGAGGCAGGTCATCGATCGACACGCCGGCCCAGTAATAGAGCCGCACCCAGGCCCAGTGCGCGATGTCGGCGATGCTGTAGTCGCCAGCCAAATATTCGTGATCCTTGAGGCGAGTGTCGAGCACCGTATACAGCCGCTTGGTCTCGTTCTGATAGCGGGAGATGACGGAGGGTAGTTTCTCGGGAAAGTAGCGATAGAAGACGTTGGCCTGACCCTGCATGGGGCCAATGCCTCCCATCTGGAACATCAGCCATTGGATCACTTCCGATCGCGGCTTTTTGGCTGCCGGAAGGAGGCGTCCCACCTTTTCAGCGAGATAGATCAAGATTGCGCCCGACTCGAAGACGGCGAAGTTGCCTTCGTCCCTGTCGACGATCGTCGGGATGCGGCCGTTGGGGTTGATCTTGAGATATTCCGGTTTCTTCTGGTCGCCCTCGCCGAGCCGGAGATAATGCACTTCATAAGGTAAGCCGAGTTCCTCAAGCGTGATCGAGGCCTTCCAGCCGTTCGGTGTCGTCGAGGTATAAAGATCAATCATCGTAAGCCGTGTCCTGGTGTTGCCCGCGCGAAGATAGCAGACAAGATCGAAGTTCGTCCTGTCAGACTCACCGTGAAAGTCTTGCGGCGATTGACAACACTCGCCTCATGACAGGGCAGCCGCACCATGCGGCTATGGATAGGCCAGTTGCCGAGCCGCTGATGCAGGCCGAAAACTGCTACGAGCGCATTGTTGTGGGCTCTGGCGTCTCGAGCGAATTGTTTTGGACATTTCGATGTCCAATAATTCGTTCTGCTCCGTTCGGCTCAAAAATCTGAGAACAGGTCCAGGAGCTTCGCGAATTCAATCTACGGCGTGATCCTTCAAAGGATATGGTACTTCTGTGTCGAGGGGAGAGCGTGTCCTTGCTCTCAAGTCTGCTCCAACAAAAGCTATGACTTCATCACGCAGGCTTCGCGGGCTGTCGACTATGGTGCCATAACGCAGCGTGCCGATTGGAAAAGCGCTATAGCCGTAGCTCACCAGTATGACGGGAATGCGGGCTGCGATCGCTGCGCCGCTGTCGGCTCCCGTGTCTCCAACAAGAAGCGTGCGCTCGATGTGACCTCCCGATCGCGATACAGCCTCCAGAATGGGATAGGGATGCGGTTTCATGGGCCGGTCGTCGCGATAGCCGACCACGGCATTGAAAAACTCGCGTAATTGAAGACGCTCCAGGATCTCCAAGGCAATGGGCTCGATCTTGTTTGTGCAGACAGCCATCAAGACGCCAAGACCCCGCAATTCGATCAGAAGTTCGCGAATGCCCGGATAGGCTTCCGACAGCTCGGCAGGCGACTCGCTATAGGTTTTGATAAATCGCTTTCGTGCAGCGTCGGCTTCTAGAGCCGGCAGATCGACTCTCTTGGACACGAGTGCGCGCCAGAAGAATTCGCTCAGTCCGTCTCCCATCATCGTCGCAGCTTCGGCCGCGCTCGTAGGGGGCACATTGTAGGGTGCAAGGGCAATGTCGAGGGCAGCGGCAATATCTGGCACTGTATGCACCAATGTGCCATCTAAATCGAAAACCACTGTGGGTGTCGTGGAGAGCGCCATGTTAATCAGCTTCCGACAGATAAATGATTGGTCGTTTCGGTGCGCATAGAGTAGCACGCGAAATTATCAGAGTGGTATGCTGCACAGCCACGACCGCGCCAGTAATGATCATCCCATATAACATTGCATCAAATCTTGCAGCCCCGTAGCAAAGACGCATGGTGCGGATCAGGGATCATCTCTTCCTTGCGTGAGGAGCTTATTCGAGTTGCGTTTCCCGCACACTCAAAGAGCAACTGATCACATGATGGGTTGCCGGCATTTTGGGATGCTGGAGAAATTCGGTCCCAACAAACTATTGATCAGAAGATATTTATTCTGACCGCCCTGTATGGCGCGGAGCAGCTTGTCATAATAGATGCCGCGGCCATGCCTGATGGATGCTGCCGGCGAGCCGCTTCGCCCAGTTTCGTTTTCTTCGGTTAGGCTGTTCTAGGCATCGTCGACCTGTTCCCCGTGGAAGCGGCTACAGCGCGGGAGGATGCTCGCTGGTTTATCCTCAACCACCAAAGATAGAGGCTCGGCTGCAAATCCATCATTTGCAGACCGCTTTCCAATTTGCGCCGACGAGGCTAAGTTCGTACCGCTATCGTGTGTGGGGCGGCTCATGCCATTTCTTCACGTCGGGAACAACTATTTCTGCAATCTCAAAGCAACGCCCCCTAGGGCATGTTTGACGACAATCAATTGTTGGTTCTCGATCCGGGCCGTAATATACTTTCCTAATTGGCAATGAAGGGGCTCTTGGCCGTGACGATCCAATCAATTTCTCGCGTATTTTTGGTGCTTCTTATGATTGTCGCTGGATCGGCCGGACCAATCCGAGCGCAGGAAGGATCCAGTCCGCCAACCTTCAAGACCGAAGAACTCGATCAGATGCTCGCGCCGATAGCGCTTTACCCGGATGACGTGCTGGCCAACGTGCTCATGGCATCAACCTATCCCCTCGAAATCATCCAGGCCGCACGCTGGCGGAAAGAACCGGCCAATGCAAAACTAAAGGGTGATGCACTTACCAAGGCGCTCGAGCCGAAAACGTGGGATCCGAGCGTCAAGGCGCTGACACAGTTTCCCGACGTTTTGAAGCTCATGAGCGATGAGCTTGAGTGGACGCAAAAACTGGGAGATGCGTTCCTGGCTCAAGAGGATGACGTTTTCGCCCGCATTCAGTTTCTTCGACAGAAGGCCGAGGAAGCGGGCAATCTCAAGACAACCGATAAGCAGAAGGTAACGAAGAAGGAAAGAGCTTCGTCAAGTTCAGCCACGACGCAGAAGAGTGGTGTAACGCAGACGAATTACTACTACGTGATCGAGCCTGTTAACCCAGAAGTGATCTACGTACCCGTGTATGAGCCTTCGTACGTTTACGGAGCCTGGTGGTATCCTTCTTACCCTCCCTATTATTGGAATTGGTATCCGGGTTCCGCGCTGGTCAGGGGGTTCTTCTGGGGTGCCGGCTTCGCAATTGCAGATAATCTATGGGATTGGGGGCACTGCAATTGGGATCGCGGGGATATCGATATCGACGTAAACCGTTACAACAATATCAACGTCAATCGGCCTAAAATCACAAACAATAAATGGGAGCACAACCCCGCGCATCGCGGAGCGGTGCCTTATCGCGACAAGGTCAGTCGCGATAAATTTGCCAAGAATGACAAACTGAAGGATGTCGGCAAGGAGCATCGCGGTTTCGACAAAGACAAGATGGATAAGGCGAGCATCGACCGGGTCAAGGACAAGCTCGGCGAGGACGGCGCCTCCAAGATCAAGGACAAGGTTGGAGAGGGCGAAGCCGATCGGGTCAAGGACAAGCTCGGTGAGGGCGGAGCCTCCAAGATCAAGGACAAAGCTGGGGACCGCGGCGGCAAGGACATCAAGGATAAGGCGGGCGTCGACCGATCCAAGGTTGCATCGAGAGACGTCAAGCCAAGCAGCAAGAGGCCGTCTTCAAATGCCTCGGCCAAGTCATTCGATGTCAAGCCCAAGGCGCAAGTGAGTAAGCAGGTCAACAGAGGCAACGTAAGCCGGAAGTCTGCGGCGTCCCATCGGCCATCCGGCGCGAGTGGCTTGGGAGGCGGCGGTGGAAGAGGCGGCGGAGGCGGCCGACGTAGGTAGCCGTGAGAGGCAAGCTGGACATGGAACAGCTCGATCCGAGGAATTTGATGGCGCGGAGTGACACGTATGTTTTCTCTACATAATTTCGGAAGTTTCCGGCGACTGGCGGCGATTGTTGCCGGGCTTGCCGTAGCCCTTTTGGCTGGATCGACTGCTTATGCCGAAGAGGAACAGATTACCTACGCGTCTGCCGAAGAGGCGGTGGCGGGCTTGGTCGCAGCCGTGCGCTCCGATGAACCTGTAGAAGCGATCGTCAAGGTGCTTGGTCCAGATGGCGAGGAGATCGCAGCCTCAGGCGACGCAGTGGCCGACGCTGCGAGGTTGGCGAGATTCCTGGCGGCTTTTGAGGAAAGTCACCAAGTGCAGATGGAAGATGCCTCGAGAGCAATCCTCGTTATCGGAAAGGAGGAGTTTCCATTTCCGATTCCCATTGTTGCCGAAAAAGGCAAATGGCGCTGGGATACCGACCAAGGCCTTGAAGAAATTCTCACGAGGCGAATCGGTGAGAATGAGCTCGCGACAATCGAGGCGATGCTCGCCTACGTCGCAGCGCAGCTCGAGTACGCCGAAAAGGAGCGCGACGGGAAGGGTATCCATTATGCGCGACGCTTGATGAGCAGCGAAGGACGAAAGGACGGTCTCTACTGGCCTGTCTCGGAGGGCGAGGATCCCAGTCCGATCGGACCGCTCATCGCAGAGGCGCAGGGCAAGGGCTATAAGGTTACGGGCAGTGGGACGCCCTTCAACGGATATGTTTTCAGAATGCTGTACAGCCAGGGGAAGCACGCCTCGGGCGGTGCGCTCGATTACATGATCAATGATCGCATGATTGGGGGATTTGCCCTTATCGCGACCCCGGTCGAGTATGAGAACTCAGGCGTCATGACGTTCATCGTCAACCAGGACGGGGTCGTCTACGAGAAGGATCTTGGACCGAAAGGCAGCCAAG
>CAZSNH010000227.1:0-5308 GCA_964607855.1 uncultured Hyphomicrobium sp.
TGCCAGAATTGCCCGAAGTCGAGAATGTGCGCCGCGGCCTGGAGCGTGTTCTTGCGGGTCGCGTCATTACTCGTGTCGAACAGCGGCGAAAAGATCTCCGGTTTCCTTTTCCGGCCCGCTTCAAGAAGCGCATCGAAGGCCGCACAATCGTTTCCTTGGGACGGCGTGCGAAGTATCTCCTGGCTTTTCTTGACAGCGGTGATACGCTCGTCATGCACCTTGGCATGAGCGGGCGCTTTACGATTGCCGAGCAGAGCTCCATTCACCAAACAATCGGAAATTACGAGTACGGCACAGGCGCCAATCCCGCCCACGATCACGTTGTTTTCGAAACCGCGAACGGTGCGATTATCACCTACAATGACCCGCGCCGGTTCGGCTTTATGCTGCTGATGCCGGAACGGCAACGCGAACACCATCCGCTCTTCTTTGGCCTCGGCGCCGAGCCGTTGGGGGGCGAATTTGATGCCGCGTACTTGGCCCAGATTGCGGCTCGAAGGCGATGCGATCTCAAGGCGTTGCTCATGGACCAGCGTGTGGTTGCGGGCCTCGGCAACATCTATGTCTCGGAAGCTCTCCACAGGGCAAGACTTTGGCCGAAGCGTCCCGCCCGGACAATCTCGCAACGGGGCGGCGCGCCGACAGAGGCGGCCGAACGATTGGTCGCCGAAATTCGCCTCGTGCTCGAAGCCGCCATCAGGGCTGGAGGCTCGACACTGAGGGATTACCGGCAAGCGGACGGGTCGGCTGGGGATTTCCAGAATGCCTTTGTGGTGTATGGCCGCGAAGGAGAGCCTTGCCTAACCCCAGGATGCGGGGGCATTGTGCGGCGCAGCATTCAATCCGGGCGATCGACCTATTTCTGCCGCTCCTGCCAGAAGTAACGTCGAGATTGCTCGGCAATGTTGAGAGGCAAGCGATGACAGCGAAAACGATCCTCGTCGATAAGAAGGGCCGGGTGGGGCTCGTCACCCTCTATCGCCCCGATGCGCTCAACGCCCTCAATCGGACGCTCATTGCCGAGCTCAATGCCGCGCTCGACGACTTTGAGAATGATGCAGGCATCGGGGCCGTCGTGATCACGGGGTCCGAGAAGGCCTTCGCTGCCGGAGCTGATATCAAGGAGATGGCGAGCAAGTCCTACATCGAGGTCTTTATCGGCGACTTCATTTCCGACTGGGAACGTATTACCCGCTTTCGCAAGCCCATCATCGCAGCTGTGAGCGGCTTTGCGCTGGGCGGGGGCTGCGAGCTCGCAATGATGTGCGATTTCATCATTGCCTCCGACACCGCCAAGTTTGGTCAGCCGGAAATCAAGCTCGGCATCATGCCGGGTGCGGGGGGAACGCAGCGTCTTACGCGCTTTGTCGGCAAGTCGAAGGCGATGGAGATGTGCCTCACCGGCCGCATCATGGATGCCGCTGAAGCGGAGCGATCGGGACTGGTGTCTCGCGTCGTTCCGGCGGCTGAACTCGTCGCGGAGGCCATGCAGACGGCTGAGACTATCGCATCCATGTCGATGCCGGCCGTAATGATGGCCAAGGACTGCGTCAACCGGGCGTACGAGACGGCGATGGCCGAAGGGATTCGCTACGAACGCCGGCTCTTCCACTCGATGTTCGCGACCGAAGACCAGAAGGAAGGCATGGCGGCCTTCGTCGAGAAGCGCAAACCGAAGTTCAAGAACGCCTGAATGCGGGCCTCACGAGTTCTTGGTCAGGCGCCATTGTGTCAAGGCAGCAATGAGCGAGATGGTGAGGATTGCGAGCCCTCCCATGAGAAAGACGTTGTTTGCGGCCCAATCGCCTTTCAAAGTCTCGAGCTTTCCGGTTCCAATGAGGTAGACCAATCCTCCGGCTGCGGCTGCTGCGTGCAATAGCGTCATCCACACCGGGGCAGGTTGCATTTCCTCGGATTTCCCGAGGCGCTGAACGTAGGCGATAAGAGCGACAGCAATAAGCGTCATGCCAAGGCCATACTGCCAGCCATGGCGCCAAGTTACGCCGGAAAACGAATAGATCGAAAAGAGTGCCGCAGCGCCCCACACGTAAACGAGCGCGGCAAGGCGCGTATTTCTGCGAAAGAGCCCGAGCACTTCGTGCGGTTCTCGCGCAAGCGGATTTACGAGCGCCACGACGTTGATGAGGAGAGAAGAGACGACGGCCGCTGCAGGAAAGAAGACGGCCGCCCAGAGAGTGAAGGCCCGGTCATTGGCAGCGGCGCCCATGTACATGGCCGCGACCGACACCAGGAGAACGGCCACAAGCACCGGGATGAATTTGCGCAGTGACATCGCAAGTCAGGCCTCGGGTAAGCGGTCGGTCAAAATGGCGTGGGCGCTGATGGCTGCCAAAGCTGCCGCACCGGCGAAGAAGAGAATGTTGGCTGCCCAAGCCGGGTCGGTCGTATCTTGAAACGTCTTGTTGGGGTCGAGAATGAGGCCCACCATCGCGGCGAGCGTTCCCAAGAGCTGGGCCATCGCCAGTCCGCGGCCGAGTTTCAGCATCGTCTCGTCGTCGCGCCTGGCCGCCGCATCGCGCTCGTGGACATTGGAGAAAAAGAGACATGCGGTTCCGGCGATCGCGAACGCCAAGGCGAAGTGCCACCATTCTCGCCACGGCGGGATGAGTTGGTAGGTAATCACGATTGCGATTGCTCCCCAGATCCAAACGAGAGCCATCGCGCGTGCGCTTGCGGCGGCAATACGGCTGCGGCTCGCACCCGAAGCTGCGTGCGCGCCGCGCGACCGAATGGCGAAAACAGCGAAGGCGGCGGCAATAACGGCGCATGTTGCAATCAAGACATTTGGCGTTGCTCCGAATGCGGCGGCAAGCGCGGTAGAGAGCGCGAGCGCCAATGCGGTCAAACCCCAAGAGATCGTGATGCCTGCCATTTGGTCGTGCCCCTCGAAAATTGGTGACGCTCTTATCGCGCGGCTCGACCGTTTACCAAGGCTCCTTACGCGCACGCTACGGAAAAATGACAAGAACGCCTCAGCAATACCGGAAAATCTCCGGCAGCACTCGCCAATCTCCAATCGAACTGGCAAATTGAATTCGGTTGAGGGGATCTTTATGCGTTATCGGGCCGTACGTAACATCTCTGCCGGTCTGGTTCTGGCTGCCAGTATATTGTGCCATATATATGCCGGCGTTCCGGCATTTTCGGCCGAAGCCAGCCGGCAATCATATGTGATTGCCGTCCACGTCAGTTCCGAGAAGCCCCCCTCCGAAGGACCCGAGGAGGTAGCCGCAATCCTCGAATTCGTGCGCCATCGCGCCGAGGCTTTGAATGAGACCGGCGGCATCGATGGCCACCCGCTCGAGATTGTGTTCTTCGACGACCACTCGAATGTTATCGAGACCAAGGCGAATGTCGATCATGCGCTCCAGATCCCCAATTTGATCGCCATGATCGGCCTGTGGAACTCGACGCGCGGGGCAACCGTCATCGACAGCATCGGGGCGAGTGGCGTGCCGCTCATTTCCGAACTCTCGGTCGAGAGCCTGTTTTCCGGCTACGCGAACATCTTCTCGCTCACGCGATCGGTGCGCGACGAGCAACAGGTTTTCGAGGGCTTTGCCCGCGACAGATTGAAAAAGATCGCTTTCATCGGCACCAAGGATGATCTCTACACGAAGGCCTATTTCGAGCACATTCAGTCAATGGCGAGTTCCGTCCCCGTCGTCAGCTCGTTCTGGCTCGAAGGAGAAGTCGAGAATCATGAGCAAGACGTCGCTTCAGCCATTGCCAGCATCCAGGCGAGCGGGGCCGACGGTATCTTTCTCTCGGTCGGCCGCAAGCGAGGGGCGGCGTTCCTTAAGCGGCTCACGGCCGAAGGGATCGCTTTGCCGGTTTTCATCGGTTTGGGGTCCATCAACGGCATCGTCGGCGATCCAGGCGCTGGTGGGCATGATTACCGGGGTGCCCTCTACGAAATCGCTGAAGGGGGTATCGCCAACCTCAATAACGAGCGTCTTGAGCAGCTCATGCGGGCGCCTTCGTCCCCGGCCTCCCATAACAACTACTCGCCATACGCCGTAGGCTACGGCGCCCGTTACGCCGATCTGGTCGCCATGGTCGCCGAATTCGCGGGTCGCTCGCAAAGTGTGGATGCCGAGAGTGTGCGCCGGCACATCAACGACGAGCTTCTTCATCTCTCCGAAGGGAGCCGCGTGTGGCGCGGCTTGGCGCAGGATTGGTCGTTTACGCGCGAGCGGACCTCGGCCGAGCGATCGCTCCTCGTCGAGCGCAAGCCTGGAGAGGCCGCGTCGACGCTGGCACCCATGCAGTACGTGCGCATGGGCGGCGCCGGCATTATGCGCATTCCCGTACTCTTTGTGCATCTCGACATGGTGCGGATCTTCGGAGTCGATAGCAATGAAAAGACATTCGAATCCGAGTTCTTCTTCACCATGCGCTCGGATGCTGCTGTGTCGATCTCGGCAATCGAATTCACGAATGCAGAGATGAGTGAGCAGCTCGCGACGCCTCTCATCAACATTCGCGAGGTTCATCGGGACGTCGCTCAGGGCCCTGGCGACGTGACGACGCGCATTTACAAGATTTCGGGGCGCTTTCGGTTCGCGCCGGACCTCGGGAAATACCCGTTCGATCAGCAGATCTTTTCGATTTCCTTCCAGCCGGCCAGTACGGCGTCGGCCTTCTTCATTCAGCCGCCTTCGGAGCGCGTGCGCAGTCACAATTTCAATGTCGAAGGCTGGCGGATCGAGAACCACTACGTGGGAACCAATGAGCTAATCATACGCACGATCAGCAGCAATGCTGGTGATGAACGCATCATTCCTTATTACAACTTCAATTACACCTGGGTGATGAAGCGCCAGGTGGTCGACTACGTGCTGCGGGTGATCGTGCCCTTGTCATTCATCCTGATCGTCGCTTACGTCGCGATTTTTATCCCGCGCTCCGAATTCGAAGCCATCATGGGCATTCAGGTGACGGCGCTCCTTTCGGCGATAGCACTCTATCTTGCTCTCAGCCAGCCGGGGGGCGATGATGCCACGCTTTCTGATGTCATCTTTCTCATGGCCTATGGGGCTATCACATCGATGATTGCGCTCTCCGTGCTCGAGGTGAATCCGACCGTCATGAAGTCGGAAACGGCGATGAAGATTATTCATGTCGCACAGGTCTATCTTGTGCCCGTATTCGCGCTCGCAACGATCGGCATCGTGCTCGCCGCCGCGGCCTACGACCTCACAATTACAGATTTCTTGAAGAGGTTGCGGCGCTAGAGCCTTTCCGACTCAGGTTGAAGCATATCCTGCGCTGCGGAGGTAGTTGG
>CAZSNH010000228.1:0-5291 GCA_964607855.1 uncultured Hyphomicrobium sp.
CGGTATCGCTGCACGAGGGCAACCCGATCGCGATTGAGCTGCCGCAACGTGTGACGCTCGAAATCGTCGAAGCCGAACCCGTCGTGAAGGGGCAGACGGCCTCCTCGTCGTACAAGCCAGCGAGGCTTTCGAACGGCGCCCGCGTGATGGTGCCGCCCCACATCGGCGCCGGGACCCGGGTTGTCGTCATGACGGCGGACGGCAGCTACGTTGAACGCGCCAAGGATTGATGAAGCGGTGAGCCTTCGGGCTGGGGCAGGAGAGGATCTCGAATGGATACGAAATCCATGATTATTGGCGCTCTGGCGCTCGCCGTAATCGTACTCGGCGTTCTCTATTATCAGGAAACGCAGGAGCCATCGGTGAAAATCGATCTCCCGGGCGTGAAGATCGAAGGAAAGTAACCCTCGCAGGCAGTCGACGTGAAAACGTGGCCCGCGATTGCGATGCAGAAGTCTTTCTCCGTTTAAGCCCCCGCGCCCCTATTTCGATGGCACCGCGGCGAGCTCCCTGCGCAACTGCCAATCGCGATGGCCGTAGGCGATGTCAGCGACCTTCCAGCCGTATGCGCCGCTGACCATGAGCAGGTTCACCACGCGGGGCTCGCCGAAATTGCGGAACTCGGCACGCGCGAGGACTTGGCCGCGCTCCTCCTCGTCGCCGTCCACGTCGATATCGACGTCGTCGATCGCACAATCCTGGGCATCGATGAGGATATCGAAGCCGAGCCTGTGATGCTCGTAGGCCTGGCGCAGTGCGTCGTTAAGGTCAGGCAAGAAATATCTGCCGGCGATCTCAGCGAGATTGTAGGGGACACCCTCGCCATCCTCGGGGCAAGACCGCTCGACGATGCGATAGATTTTTTGAGCGACGTCGCCGGCATCGTCGCCGGAAGCAGCCGGTCCAGCGCCTAGCATGGCGAAAGTACTGAGAATAACGGTCCTGAGAACGGGGCGCATGTGGTACCGCCTTATGCGTGGTGTGAGTTTATACAATAATTATAGCATAAGCAGCACCGACACCCATTATTTCATCGGCCGAGAATGGTTAGGTTGGCGGGGCGGAAACATCATACTTCGATCGATTTTCGCACTTCGAACACCTCCATGATACGGCAGCCGCGATGTGGTCCATCGCAAACGAATGTCCAGCGGCCTTCCGTGAAGGTGTCGCACATTTTCACGCCTTTGATCAGAATCCAGTGCCCCTCCTTGCCCTTGTGAATGGCAAGGATGTAGTGGGCCCAGGCGTTGCGCGGTTTCTGCATCCAGGACCAGACGGAGGGGCGCTTCTTGCGCTCAAGATGCATGAAGCTCTCGTACGGGACCATGTCGTAGCCGTAGACCGCGAGCGCAGATTCGACGTCATCAGCGTAGGTGCCGCGGACGCGATGGTGAAGGTCGGACGGCAACTGGCGATAGGCATTGATGGCTTGCTCGATCTTGCTGATCGGATAGCCTGTGATGGCGGAAATGACGTATGGCCCGCAGAATGCGACCCGCCCGGTATCGTTCTGAACCTCGTTGAGGCTTGGCGTCAGTTGGGCCGGTGAATTGGACTGCAGCATGGGCTCAAGCATCCGGATGATCTTTCGAGCCGAATGCTGAGCTGCGATGGTTTACGAGTGGTTAATAAGTCCTCAAAAGTAGGGATTTAGATACAACGCGAAGGAGCGAATTGCACATCAAAATCGGAGATTATGTATTGCTCGCCGGCCGGCAGAGAACCTTAAGCCGCGACGCATCACCCGGCTTCCCAACGCGGAGCGGACTGGCCGTTGGGGAGGGGTCGCTCAACATCTCGGACGTGATTTCTCGGATTCGCTCGGCGTCAATCGTCTTGCGCACGACGATCGTGCGCAAAGGCTTCGCTCGAAATGGCGGTAAGGGGCGAAGCATGACAAACTCCACTGTTAGAGAATTCCTTCGAATGCCATCCGGTCGCTCGTCTCGCGATGGCCAGGTCTCTTTATGCGCTTGAATGGCTGGCGTCACAGTATGCGCGAGAAGGGAGCCCCTTATCAAGGGTCAGAGGTTGTGTCAGGTCTGGTTGGGCCTGAAATAAACGGCGCAGTTCAGCGCTCCCAATCAAGTCGCGGAAGCCCAGTTGCAACTTGTGTTCTTGGCCTCACACGGAGCAACCAACCGTTCCATCAAATGGTACCGGTAAGTGAGTGGGGCTTGTATTCATTCATTCGGCATGCAGAATTAATCCATCAGCATGGCGAATGCGCGCGCCCTGCCCATCGGTTTTTGCGAATGGACGTCCGGAACGGATCGAGAAACACACATGCGATACGATGAGCGGGATCGGGAGAGTGAAAACGTCGAAGACCGGCGCAGCCAGGAAGGGGGCTATCATTTTCCCGGCGGCGGCATCCAGATTCCCATTGGCGGCAAGGGCGGGTTCAGTCTGACGTCTTTGCTCATTATTGGCGCGTTGATGCTGCTATTTGGCATCAATCCGCTTGACATCCTATTGGGCCCGGGTGGCGGCGGTTACAATGTCCCACAGATGCCGCGCATGGACCCCGACTTGCAACGGCGAACGTCGGAGCGCACGCCATTCGACATTCCGGGTCTTCCGGGGGAGAGGGGGCAGCCGGAAGGACAGAGAACGCACGTTCCCAACGCCGAAGACGCCATGGCCTCATTTGTCAAGAAGGTTTTGGCCGATACGGAAGACGTCTGGACACGCGAGTTTCAGGGCTTCGGCCAGCGCTACAAACTTCCCCAACTCGTGCTCTTCACGAATTACACGCAAACGGCCTGTGGGACCGGCATGTCAGCCATGGGTCCCTTCTATTGTCCGCTCGATCAAAAAATCTACGTCGACCTCAAATTCTATGATGAGCTGAAACGGCGCTTCAAGGCGCCCGGCGACTTCGCCCAGGCTTACGTCATTGCGCACGAGGTCGGCCATCACGTGCAGTTGCAACTTGGGATCGCGGAGAAGGTGCAAGAGCTCAAGAGCCGAATGAGTGAGCGAGACGCCAATCGTCTCCAGGTCATGATGGAGCTGCAGGCCGACTGTCTTGCCGGCGTTTGGGCGCATTTGAACGATCAGCTCAAGAACCGCCTCGAGGACGGCGACATCGAGGAAGGGCTCAATGCGGCAAGCGCGATTGGCGACGACATGATTCAACGCCGGACACAAGGCCATGTCGTGCCCGATGCCTTTACGCACGGCTCGTCGGCGCAGCGCGTCAACTGGTTCAAGAGGGGTTTCCAGAACGGCAACATGCAAGCGTGCGACACCTTCAATGCCCGGGATCTCTAAACGGGGAATGGGCCGCACGAAGGTTATCAACTTCGTCCGGCCCATTCATTTCGACGACGTGATCGGATAGAGCGACTGTCGGCTGCTCAGAGTGCGTCGCCACTGAAAGCTCCGACCCTGCACGGAACGGCTTTGGCCTGCAGCTCTCTGCAAATCTTCTGAGCTTCCGCCGTTGACTTCAGAGGCCCGGCGACCAATTCGAAGGGTTCCCCATTAGCATCGCTGGCGCTCATGTAACGCGGCTCGAGATTTTGGAGTTCCGTGCCGTGGCGGTCCGTCAGCAGGTTCCAACTGAGCCTCAGAGCATCAACCGAAGGGCCTCGGGCAATCTGGATTCCAATCGGCGGCGTTGCCGGAGTGACAACGGCGGGTCCGAAGTCAACCGTGCCGGGGGCTGGGTTTGCGACACTTCCGGTCACAACCTGGTCCTCACTCACGGGCGCATTGAGCATCTTGACCGGCGCTTCGGCCGATGCCTTCGTCGAAGCAGCGGCTGCAGTGGGTGCCGGGGCGACGGAGTGACTTGCCGTCTGCGCCGGCGCCGGGGTCTGGGCCTGGGCCGCCGCAACGGGGGCAGGGGGTTTTGTTGCTGCAGGTTGTTTGGCTGGAAGGCCGCCGGTCTGGATGCTCTTGGTTGGCTTTGTCTCGAGGGCCGTCAGGCGAGAGTCAATTTCGGCTTCGCGGCTTGCCCTTTCGGTTGCGGCATTTCTTAGACTCGAAATGTCTTCGCTCACTTTTGAGAGTTTGTCCTGCAGCGATTGCAGTTCTACGAGTGCTTCTGAAAGCGCGCGCTGGCCTTCATTCGGTTCGGGACGCGAAGGGCCCATCCCGGCCAAAAGATCTGGGCGTGCAACAGCGACGCCCAGATAAAGCGTCGCTGCCGTGGCAATAAGCCCCCAAAAGATGACGTTGAGGGCAGAAGACGGGGGTCGCCGAGTTGGCTTCGAAATTTCGGTCGCTGACATTGTTCTCGATCCGGATTGTACGAAGTCGCTGTATTGGCCACGGAAATTGGCCAAGGGAATCAGTGGGACGGTGTCTGAGTCCGGGAAGGGGGTCAACGCAGGGGTCGCCATCCGCTGTGGACGCCGTGGGGAGAAGCCCATGAAGCCGCGAATTCTGCGTGCGCTACACGCATAAGTGGTATCAAATCGTCATTTTGGGACAGGCAGCCTCGAATCTGGTGCTTTGGAGAGAGGCGGCGTGACAATCGGCCAAGCCGGATAGGTCTCAAAACGGCCATGTGATTTACCGGTATAAAACTTGCTCGATCGGTCGTGTCAAACTTTGAAGAATTAGGCCGATCGCGGTGCCGGATGGTGTCTGCGTCCCGCGTCGCCATCAGGAATTGGAACTGAGCTCCTCGGACCATCTATGACGGAACAGCCCCTCCTGATCGTCGTTCTCGCGGCCGGCAAGGGCACGCGTATGAAGTCTTCGACACCTAAGGTTCTGCACGCCATAGCAGGCCGCTCCATGCTGGGGCACGTGATGGCACTTGCTCAAGAAGCCCGTGCGGATGCCGTGGCCGCGGTCATTGGCGAGGGCATGGAGTCCGTTCGCGCCGAAGTGATGAAGCGCAGTTCAGCGGCTTCCGTATTCATTCAAAGTCCTCAACTCGGAACCGCGCATGCTGTACTGGCAGCGCGAAGTGCCCTGGAAGCGAACAAGGGTGATGTGATCGTCCTCTATGCCGACACGCCACTCATCGAGACAGGGACCATTGCGCGGCTGCGAGGTCTTCTCGATACGGGTGCTGAGATCGGCGTGTTGGGGTTTCGGGCTGCAGACCCCTCTGGTTACGGACGTCTCGTCACGAACGCAGCGGGAGAACTCATTGCGATCCGCGAGGAAAAGGATGCGAACGCCGAGGAGCGGCGCATCGACCTCTGCAATTCAGGGGTCATGGCTTTCAGGGTTCCCGATCTCGCAGCGCTTCTCTCCGAGATCGGCTGCAACAATGCAAAGGGTGAGTACTATCTCACCGACGTCATTGAGAAGGGCCGCCAGAA
>CAZSNH010000229.1:0-5280 GCA_964607855.1 uncultured Hyphomicrobium sp.
CATCTTGTTCTGATGGCGTTGGGTGTCGGCCCCGGCGATGCCGTGTTCGTGCCGGGGTTCACTTTCGTTGCCACAGCCGAAGTTGTGGGGCTGGTGGGAGCCATCCCGGTATTCGTCGATGTGGACCGCGACACCTTCAATATCAGCATCGAGAGCCTAGGGGCCGCTATTTCCGAGGCGAAGCGTCAGGGCTTGAAGGCGAAAGCGGTGATCGCCGTCGATCTCTACGGCCAGCCCGCTGATTACGCTGCGATCCGCAAGATCGCAGCCGAACACGGGCTCGCGGTGATTGCGGATGGAGCGCAAAGTTTCGGAGGCGCGTTCGAAGGAAAGCGCGTGGGAACGCTTGCAGCCTACACGACCACCAGCTTCTATCCGGCGAAGCCCCTCGGCTGCTATGGCGATGGTGGAGCAATTCTCACCAATGACGACGAGGGCGCCGAACTCCTGAAATCTCTGCGATTCCATGGCAAGGGCGACCACCAGTACAATAATGTGAGGATCGGCATGAACAGCCGCCTCGACACGATCCAGGCCGCGATCCTCCTCCCCAAGCTTGAGATTTTTGCCGAAGAAATAGAGGCGCGCCAAGCCGTCGCGCTCCGATATTCAAAGGCGCTCGAGGGCGTAACCAAGGTGCCTTGCATTCGCAAAGGCGCCCAATCGGCGTGGGCGCAATACACGATCATCGCCGATGACCGGGACGCGATGGTCGCCGCCTGCAAGGCCGCAGGCGTTCCGACGGCCATCCACTATCCAATTCCTCTTCACATGCAATTTGGCTACAAGTCGTATCCGCGGGCACCCGGCGGCGGCTTGCCGAACGCTGAGTGGCTGGCGTCCCGCGTTGTCAGCCTTCCAATGCATCCTTATCTCGATGTCCCGACTCAGGATCGCATTATCGCAACCGTCAAGGGTGCGCTGGTGGGCGCGGGAAAGTCGGCGGCCTAGTTCTAGTCTTGGGGGATAATCTCGTGTCAGCACCGATCCGCGTGGCCGTCGTGGGAGCGGGTTATTTCGGCCGGTTTCATGCGAAGCAGTATGCCGCCAATCCCCGCGCCGATCTCGTCGCCATCGTTGATCTCGACGAAGCGAAAGGCCGTGCCGTTGCCGACGAGTTCAAGGCCGGTAGCGTTCTCACCGACGTGAACGAACTCATCGGGAGAGTCGATGCCGCGAGCGTCGCCTGCGCAACTGCGCAGCATTACGAGGCGGCGAAGACGCTCATGAATGCCGGCATTCACGTGCTGGTCGAGAAGCCGATTGCGCATTCCGTGGAGACGGGTCAGGAACTGGCCGAACTCGCCGAACGCAGGGGTCTTGTTCTCCAGGTAGGACACATCGAGCGCTTCTCGGCCGCCTTTCGCACATTGCAAAGCCAAATTAAAAGGCCACTCTACATCGAATGCTATCGCATTGCGCCCTACAAGCCGCGCGGCACCGATGTCGATGTGATCCACGACGTGATGATCCATGACATCGACATCGTGATGGGTCTTGTCGCTTCAAAAGTGAAGACGGTGGATGCGGTAGGAACCCCGGTGATTACGCCGTCCGCCGACGTTGCAAATGCGCGAATCCTTTTTGAGTCCGGCTGTGTGGCAACGGTGACCGCGAGCCGCGTCAGCTATAAGACCGAGCGCAAGATGCGGGTATTCCAGTCGAACAGCTATCTCTCGTGCGATTTGGGAGAACTCAAAATGTTCGGCTACAGTTTGAAAGGCGATCCGGCAGTACTCGGACCCGCCGCCGTTTCGGCGCAAACGTTCGAGATCCCCAAGGAAGACAGCCTGGCGAACGAGATTGCCGAGTTCCTGGATTGCGTGGCAACTGGGCGAAAACCGACCGTCGATGGTTACGCGGGCGTCGAGGCGCTGCGGGTTGCAAGCCTCATTAACGAAAGCATCGCCGAGCACCGTCGGCTCGCCGAGCCTCTCATCAAGGCTGCGGACTAGCCCAAGAGATCTCTGAGCCAGGGGACGAGTGGAATGTCGGCCGGGGGCATCGGATAGTCACCGAGGCGGGAGGCGCGTACCCATCTGATCTCCTGACCTTCGCGGGGGTCGAGATCGCCCTCCCATTGCCGGCAGAGATAAAGCGGCATAAGAAGATGAAACGTCTCGTAGCTGTAGCTTGCGAACGTGAAGGGTGCGAGACAGGTGAGGCAGACATCAATTCCGAGCTCCTCCTTGAGTTCGCGCACGAGTGTCTCCTCCGGCGTTTCACCGTCGTCAACCTTTCCGCCGGGAAATTCCCACAATCCCTCCATCGATTTTCCTTTTGGCCGGCGCGCGATGAGAACGCGGCCATCCTTGTCGACGAGGGCTGCTGCTGCGACGAGCAGAATCGCTTTTGTTGTTGTGGGGCTGTTCACGTTTAGCGCCGTACCAGTTTGAATGCGGTCTCCGCAAGACGGGAGAGGCCGCGATTGCGGAGGTTCGGGCTTCCCTCGAGGCCATCGCGCGTCTCCAAGAGCTCGACCCGGAAGTCGGGGCCAAAAAGCGAGACAACCTGCCGGTTCGGTACCGGGAACGGTGGTCCAGTTATTTCCGAGGGATCGTAATCGAGGCTGATCAGCAGAACCGGAACACCCTTGGGTGTCAGCTCAGCGAGCTTGGCGGCGTACTCCGTTTGCAGAGTTCGCGGCATGGCGACCAGCGCGGCACGATCGTAGACGGCTGCAATGTGGGACGTTGCGCCGGGCGGCATAGCGAAATGGTCGCCCAGCCATAGCTCGAAGGGACCTGCGCGCTTGACCTCGAACCCTTCGATGTAGCTTACCGCCGGATCTAAAGCTTGCCCGCTCATGAAAGCGTCAATGGCAAGCACGGAGAGCTCTGTACCGATGACGCGATGGCCCTCAGCCGCAAGCCACGACATATCGAGGCTCTTCCCGCAGAGTGGAACGAACACGCTGGAGCCGGCCGGCACTTTGAGCGCCGGCCAGTGACGGACGAGAAGTTCATGGATCTGCTTTTGATGAAAGCCGATGTCGTGACGGATCCACCGCTCGTGCCAGAATTGATGGTCCATGGGGCCGCCCCCTAGCTTCGGTAGTCGGCGTTAATCGATATGTAGTCGTGGGTGAGATCGCAGGTCCAAACGGTTGCCTTTGATTTTCCGACACCGACATCGACGCGGATGGTGATCTCGCGGTTCTTCATGTATTCGGCGACGTCTTTTTCGACGTACTCCTCGGCTCGCTCGCCGTTGCGCGCCACGCAATGGTCGCCGAACCAGATCGAAAGCTTGTCGCGGTCGGCGGCTTCGCCCGACTTTCCGACGGCCATTACGACGCGGCCCCAATTGGGATCTTCACCCGCGATCGCCGCCTTGAGGATGGGCGAATTGGCACACGATCTCGCAATCGTTCGTGCTGCTCTCCAGCTCTTCGCCCCGTCGATCTCAAACGTGACGAACTTCGACAAGCCCTCGCCATCCTTGGCGACCTGGATCGCGAGATCGCGCATGAGTGAGTGAAGTGCTGCCGAGAAGTTGCTCAGTTTTTTCGATCCGGCTTTCGAGACTTTCTTTTGCCCGCGTTTGGCTGCAGCGCCGGTCGCGAAAAGAAGGCACGTATCGCTCGTCGACGTATCGCCGTCGACCGACATGCAATTGAATGTGGTCTCGGCGTGCATCGAGACCAGATCTTGAAGGGCGTCGGCCGAGATTGCGGCATCCGTGAACATGAAGCAGAGCATGGTCGCCATATCGGGTGCAATCATGCCGGCGCCCTTGCAGAAGCCATTGATGGTGACCTCGGTTTCGCCGATGATCGCCGTGCGCGTTGCGAGTTTTGGAAACGTATCGGTGGTCATAATCGCCCGCGCCGCGGCTTCGAAGGCATCCGGTTCGGCCTTCGCAACAAGATTTTCAAGATGGGCTACGATCTTCTCGGCATCCAGGGGCTCGCCGATGACGCCGGTCGAGGCGACAAAGACTTCGTGGGGTGCGCACCTCGCGGCTGCTGCCGAAGCCTGGACGGTTAAGGCTACCGCTTCACGTCCCTTGCGACCTGTGAAGGCGTTCGAGTTTCCCGCATTGACGACCAACATTCTGGCCGAACCCTTTTTGAGCGCCTTGTGGCACCAAAGAACGGGGGCCGAGGAGGTCTTAGATTGGGTGAGCACTCCGGCAACGCTGGTGCCTTCGTCCATCATTGCGACCATGAGATCGGTACGGTTCGCGTAGCGGATTCCGGCTTCGGCTGTTGCAAAACGTACACCAGCAATCGGCGGCAGATTCGCAAGGGTTTTCGGTGCGAACGGTGAAATGGTTGTGATCTTGCCCAAAGCCTGCCTCCGCTTTTGAATTTCACAGGTATCAAAAACAGAAACGGGCCGCCTCAATCAAGGGGCCCGTTCCAACTTAGTGCCGATATCGGCCGCGGCTACTTCGTGCCGTCGGGGGATTTGTCTTTTTCTGAGGCAGCCTTGATCTGAGCTTCGAGCGCTTCGTGCTGGGCTTTGGCCTTCTCGGCCTCGGCAGCGACCTCCGTCTTGATCGCTTCGTCAACGTATTCGATCTCAGCCTTCGAGCGCAGATCGTTGGCTACGCTCTGAGCCTTCGACTGAATCATCGAGCCGATGATCCGGTCTTTGACCTCCTCAAAGGCGGGCGGCGGCCTCTGGCGCCGATCCTCGACCTTGATGATGTGCCAGCCGAATTGGCTCTGAACGGGCTTGGAAATTTCGCCCTTCTGCAGGGCGAAAGCCGCCTCCTCGAACGAGGGTACCATCTGGCCGCGGCCGAAATAGCCGAGCATGCCGCCATCGTCCTTGGACCCGGGGTCGGTCGAATTCTCTTTGGCGAGCGCGGCGAAGTCGGCACCATTGGCTAGCTTGTCGGCGATCTCTTTCGCCTTGTCTTCCGCTTCAACCAGAATATGACGCGCCTGGACTTCTTCCTCCGGAGGCAGACCCTTGACCTGGTTCTCATAGAGGGCCTTGGCAGATTCTTCCCCGACGCCGCTCCGAACGGCCTTATCGAAATAAGAATCGCGGAGCGCGCGCTTGCGCCAATAGGCAAGCCGTTTGTCAAAGTCGGGCCCGGACGCCAGCTTGTCGGCTTCCGCGGCCGTAGCGAACAGATTGGTTTCAATCAGATATTCGACGAGCACCCGCCTTTTTGTGGCATCGGGAAGATTGCCGAGATCGCTTCCAATTTCGGCTTCAGCGAGGGCAAGGTCGGATTCGGTAATTTCCAGTCCGTTCACCTTCGCCATCACCTTGTCTTCCGCGAGACTTGGTCCAGCCACGAGGAGGAGGGCGGTCATGAGAC
>CAZSNH010000230.1:0-3697 GCA_964607855.1 uncultured Hyphomicrobium sp.
TTTACTAGCCTCGGTCTGGCTCGACGCACGTCGATACTTCAAGGTTTCAGCCGCTGCGATACGCTCCACGCGACGGAGTCCCTAATTAAAGGTTAACGGGGTGCGGCGCAAGCTCTTCGAGGTTGCGCCATTCTTTCGGTGGTCGAGCGCTCAAAGATGACGTTTGTGGATAAAGCTGAAGTTCCTCCACAGCGTCTGTGGAGAAAACAGCTGACTCGATTTGAAAAAATTGGGTCGCCGCCGGGGAGCAATTAGGGAGACTACGGACTAATCAAAAATTCTAATTCTGCAACCGAAAGTTCTTGGAGGCTGGGGCGCGAATGATTGAGATCCGTATTCCAAATCCGCATCACGAGGTGAAAAGCCTCGGTAAGTCCTCGCAATTCCAGTTGAAGAGGAGATGACGTGTTGTAGCGGGTTTGAGCTTCAAGTGTTGCGAACACGTCACGAGCGCGGTTGAGACTTTCGACCCGGAAAATTTTAGTCCTTCATCGCTTTCACACGGCGGGTAAGGCGCGAAACCTTACGGCTCGCGGTCTTCTTATGCATGACGCCCTTCTGCGCGGTGCGCACGAGGCGCGGCTCCACGACCTTGAGTGCTGCCAAGGCAGCAGACTTGTTGCCGGATTTGATGGCTTCCTCGACGCTGCGGATTTCGGTCTTGAGTGCCGATTTGCGAGCTTTGTTGATTTCGGTGCGGCGAAGCATTTTGCGAGTGGCAATTTTCGCCGACTTCGTGTTGGCCATGGGTCAGTCCTTTTTCCTCTTGAAAGACCCGCGCATTTCCGCTGGGTTCCAGCTAGGATAAGTCGGGCGTCAAATACACCTCTTGCCCGGAACGCAAAGACGCCGAGCCGTCAAAGTGGCGAGAGCTATAACGGGGCGCCGTTTATCGGTCAACGGCGTCTGGTGCGCCGAAAGAGCCCGATTTTTCGGGGCCAGCAGGTAGGCAGCACGCCGTGTGCCGCCGTGTCGAGGCCACATTTACCGTTCAACGAAGCTATCCGAGCGGACCAGTCGTTCGGGCTAGCCCCTTTGGTCGCTTGGTGGTTAGACTGAACTATAAAATCCTTCGGGCACTCCTCGTCTCAAGGTGCTCATTGGGGGGGCGGTGCAAGACGGCGGTGACATCGGCGGAACGAGGGGCGAAACCGACAAACCGAGCCGGTTGATGCCCTGGGAACGCAGACTGGTTGACGGACTTTCGCGTGCCTTCGGCATTCAGAACGGGAAACCCGGTTCCGTGCGCCGGCGCATCTATGAAATTCTTGAGGTCGGCCGCGGCGAAGACCGCTTGAGCAATTTGGTCGATGGCGCACTCGTGACGCTAATCGTACTCAATGTCGCCGCCTTCGTTGCCGAGACGGTCCCCAGCATCGCTGTCGAATACGGCTCCGCACTGTCCGCGTTCGAGATTTTTTCCGTTGCCGTCTTTACCATCGAGTACGTCTTGCGGATTTGGACTGCGGTCGAGGTTCCCTTCTTGAAGCGGCTTTCACCTCTTCATGCGCGCCTCAAGTTCGCGCGGCGAGGACCGCAGATCATCGATCTCTTGGCGATTGCTCCCTTCTATTTGTCGCACATCATCAATATCGACCTCAGAGTTCTGCGCGCTCTGAGGCTCCTGCGTTTTCTGAAGTTGTCTCGCTATTCTCCGGCCATGCATTCACTGTTGCGCGTCCTGCAAAACGAGCGCCGCTCGCTCATGGGAGCCGCACTGCTTCTGTTCGCTGCTCTGCTCTTCGCGTCGACGGGCATCTACTATATCGAAAGCGGGGTACAGCCGGACAAGTTCGGATCCGTGCCCGATGCTGCTTGGTGGGCCATGGCGACATTGACGACCGTTGGCTACGGCGACATCTATCCGATCACTCCGCTTGGCCGCTTCTTCGGCGGATTCGTGATGATCACGGGGTTATGTATTCTGGCGCTGCCCGTAGCGATCATCTCGGCGGGATTTGCGCAAGAGGTCAACCGGCGAGACTTCGTGGTCAACTGGTCGCTGATGTCGAGGATACCGCTCCTTGCCGAACTCGATGCCAGCGAAGTGAGTCAGATCATGCCGCTTTTGCATGCGCATAATCTCCCACCCCACGTGGAGGTACTTGCCGAAGGCAGCGAAGCCACCGCCATGTACTTCATCGCTTCGGGAAGAGTAAAGCGCGTGCATCCAGGCGGCGAGCAATATTTCGGTGCCGGCGACTTCTTCGGTGCAGTCGCCATGCTTGAAAACGACTTGCACACGGGCGCATTCATAACGACGGCGAAGTGCCGTCTCTTGAAGCTTCACAAAGAAGACTTCCACCGGCTCGAGACCTCCAACCCGCAGGTCGCAGAAAATATCCGCAAGACGGCTGCCGCGCGCCGGGCTGCCCGGGCCCAAGCGGCGGCCTCCAAACAAGCGTGAAGAAGTTAGGAAGAGGTCAGCGGATTGACGGATCGGCGTAGCAGCGGCGCATGTACTCGCAGCGATGTGACCCGGAGAAGTGCATGCTGTCGCCCTTCGCGGGCGCGATAAACCCGCAAACCTCTTCGAGGCCGTCGGGCGTGAGCCAGCCTTGACGGCGTCCGCGCTGGACGGCGAAACAGTCCGCCGTTTCTTCGTCGGGTCCGCGGAACTGGTGGCCGCATTCGTGTGCAAAGATCCAGAGCTTAACCGGCGTCGAAACCTTTTCGAGTAGCCGTGGATTGAGGATCAAGAATCCGGGATAAGCCGCACCATAGTCGTCGAGCTGGCTGTCGATGACGACCGGGCGTTGACCGCACACCTGCTGGCGTCCATCGAGTTTCACGGAGCCTGGCGCCATGACCCTGGCATCACCACCCACGTGGGCGACATACTCCTCCGGCGTGGGGACATCATCTGCCCTAACCGGCATCCCCGCGATAAGCGAGGCTGCAATCAGCAGCCAGTAATAACGAGGAATTGTCATGCTCTGGGACTCATGAGGGGTTCGAAGCGAGGTACGTGCCGGAACGCGGCACCATCGCTTGAAATTGCTGAGATGACAAGCCGGGTCTCGCTGCCCATGTCAGCATGAAAACAATCCCTGGCGACTTTCGTTACGAAGACGCTTGATTTTCTATTTCTTCCATATCGGCATCGGAAAAGCCGAAATGATGACCGATTTCATGAATAAGCACGTGCGTGATAATGTGGCCGAGCGGTTCATCAGAATCTGCCCAGTAATCAAGGATCGCGCGCCGGTAGAGAAAGACCATGTCCGGCTCGCGTGGCACATCTGCCACGCTTTTCTGGTCCAGGCTTAGCCCTTGATAGAGACCCATGAGATCGAACGGATCGTCGATTCCGAGCTCGTCCAGAACCTCATCTGTGGCGAAGTCCTCGACGCGAATGAGCAAATCGTCGCAAAGCTGGCGGAATTCGGGAGGCAAACGCGCCCAGCTTTCGGCGGCCAATCGCTCAAAGACGTCGAGGCCGGGTGCAACGGAAGTCGTCCAATTGATGGCATCGGTCATGGTCGGTCTTGCACTGAAAGTTGTGGTGTGCGGGCCGTTGTTCTTAAGGGGTCCCGTTCGCGTTGAATAGTCCCATTCGCGAGCGCGCCGAACACGCTGGCGCACTCGGGCGATGTGGTGAAGCTCGAGGGGCGCCATCATCAGCTAGTCGAACACCGCCAAGGCTGACGTCGTTGCCGCCGAGGGTGGGGGCGCGCCGGTTGAGATGCCCGCGGTG
>CAZSNH010000230.1:3707-5245 GCA_964607855.1 uncultured Hyphomicrobium sp.
TGTTTTACTCTTGAGCAACCATGTTTCGATTCTGAGCGCGTGATGGCCCGGCATCCTTGAAATCTTGATGCTCATCAAGATGGCTTGGCGCGTCCGTTCTATATTCTTGCAAATTGTGGAGGGGTTGCGCCGACGGCTTCTCCGCAATCGGCCCGGCGGCAGCGGTGCCGCCGGGTTTTTTGGTGAAGTATGCTTCGCTAGAGCCCCGCTATTAGCGTCACGAGTGCTGGACTATCTATTGAGCACGAGAGGGCCCCCGCACGCGCAAACGGCATGAGGCGAGCAAGAGCCGGTCATGCAGTGCCAACCTTCGATGGGCTGAGAACGATTTCGGTCGGCGCGCCGGCCGCACGCCATGCTGAATAGCCGCCACCCACATGCGCGACGTTGGCGAGTCCCATGTCCTGCGCCGTCTTGGTCGCAAGTGCAGAGCGCCAGCCAGAACCGCAATAAAAGACGAGGCGCTTGCCAGAGGCGAAGACCGGCTTGTGGTAGGGGCTCTCGGGGTCGATCCAGAATTCCAGCATGCCGCGGGGGCAGGAAAACGCGCCCGGGATTTTTCCCTCGCGCTCGAGCTCTCGCGGATCGCGCAGGTCGACGAACACGGTATCCTCGCGCCCGTGAAGTTTCCGTGCCTCTTCGACCGGGATCGTTTCGATCTCACTGTTCGCTTGCGCGACAAGCTCCTTGAAGCCGATCTTGAGCGTCGTCACCCGATCAACTCCTCCACGTCCGTACATCGACGAAATGGCCGGCAATTGCCGCCGCGGCAGCCATCTCCGGCGAGACGAGGTGCGTGCGCCCTTTGTATCCCTGGCGGCCTTCGAAGTTGCGGTTCGAGGTCGAGGCGCAGCGTTGGCCCGGTTTCAATTGGTCCGGGTTCATGCCGAGGCACATCGAGCAGCCCGGCTCGCGCCATTCAAAGCCAGCTGCCTTGAAGATTTTGTCGAGACCTTCGGCTTCGGCCTGCTCTTTGACGAGGCCAGAGCCGGGGACGATCATTGCATAAGCTAGCCGCGAGGAGATCTTCTTGCCTTCCACGACCTTGGCGACGATCCTGAGATCCTCGATGCGCCCGTTGGTGCAGGAGCCGATCCAGACGACGTCCAAGGGGATGTCGGTCATCTTAGTGCCGGGCATGAGCCCCATGTAGTCGAGCGCGCGAACCATGGAGGCACGCTTATTCTCGTCCTCTACTGTCGCGGGATCGGGGACGGTGCCTGTGATCGAGACGACATCCTCGGGACTGGTGCCCCAGGAGACGATCGGCGGAAGCTTCGCAGCATCGAGCTTAACCTCGCGGTCGAAGTGCGCCCCCTCGTCCGAGTGGAGCGTCTCCCAATACTTCATCGCCATGTCCCAGGCCGCACCCTTTGGCGCGCGGGGACGGCCCTTGATGAAGTCGAACGTTTTCTGATCGGGGGCGATCATGCCGGCGCGGGCGCCGCCCTCGATCGACATATTGCAGACCGTCATGCGGCCTTCCATCGAGAGCGCGCGGATGGCTTCGCCCGCATACTCGATGACCGAGCCGGTGC
>CAZSNH010000231.1:0-5244 GCA_964607855.1 uncultured Hyphomicrobium sp.
GGGACCTCTTCGGCCTCCGCCAGATCTTATCCAACTGGTTCGGAACGGTCGCCCTGCCGCCAGGTTTCAAGACGCCCCTGCTCTACAAATTCGTCCGCCACCCCATCTACCTCGGCTTCCTGCTCGCCTTTTGGAGCACGCCCGTCATGACCCTCGGGCACCTCCTCTTCGCAATTGCCACGACAGGCTACATTCTAATCGGGATCTGGTTTGAAGAGCGCGACCTCGTAGCCGCATTCGGCGACGACTATCGCAAGTATCGCGAGCGAGTGCCGATGCTCATTCCCTGGCCCTTTGGCAGCAAGGAAAAGGCCTAGCCCACATCGCCGCCGTCGGCGCGCGGGCGGACAAGATTGGGCGCCGTCGCGCCGGCTGTCTTGGCGGCGGCAGGAGAGGCCTTCTCGCGGAATTTATTGGTGATTGGATATCGCCGGTCGCGGCCGAAGCTCTTGGACGAGATCTTCACCCCTGGTGCCGCCTGCCGGCGTTTATACTCCGCAAGATATAGGAGGCGCTCGACCTTCTTCACGGTCTCGAGGTCGTGCCCGCGTGCCACGATATCAGCAATGGGCATTTCGTTCTCAACGAGACACGACAAGATGTCGTCCAGCACATCATACGGCGGAAGGCTGTCCTCATCTCTCTGATTGGGCCTGAGTTCGGCCGAAGGCGCCTTGGTGAGGATCCGCTCGGGAATGACGCGCCCCTTGGGACCCATGGCGCCCGGTGGGAGGTGGGCATTGCGCCAGCGTGCCAGCGCGTAGATCTCGCGCTTGTAGAGATCCTTGACCGGATTAAACCCGCCGTTCATGTCGCCATAGAGCGTCGCGTAGCCAACCGACATCTCGCTCTTGTTGCCGGTCGTCAGCACCATGCCGCCGAGCTTGTTCGAGATCGCCATCAGGATCGTGCCGCGCGCCCGGCTCTGAATGTTCTCTTCCGTGGTATCTTCGGGCCTTCCTGCAAACAGGGCTTCGAGCGCCTTGAAGAAACCTCCGACGGGGGCCTCAATTGGCACCGTGTCGAGCTTGACGCCGAGCGCCTTCGCGCAGGCTGTGGCGTCTTCAATGCTCTCTTTCGACGTGTACCGGAAGGGGAGCATCACGCAGTGTACGCGCTCAGGCCCCAGCGCATCGACGGCGATCGTGGCAACGAGGGCGGAATCTATTCCGCCCGAAAGTCCGAGCACCACGCCCGGAAACCCGTTTTTTCCGACATAGTCGCGCAAGCCCAGCATACAGGCATGATAGCCCGCAGAATCTCCCCCCTCGAGCTTGGAAATCGGCGCCGAGGTGCACTGCCAAGCGCCGGACTTTCTATCCCAGTGGGTCGTGACGACGGATTCCTCCCAGGCAGGAAGCTGCCCGCTGAGTCTGTGGTCGGCGCCGAGAATGAAGGAGGCCCCATCAAAGACGAGCTCATCCTGTCCGCCCACCTGGTTGAGATAGATAAGCGGCAGCTTCGTTTCCGCAACGCGCGCCACGGCGACGTTCATACGCGCGTCCGGCTTCGGCCAGTCGAACGGCGAGCCGTTGATGGAAATGAGGATCTCGGCGCCGCACTCCGAGAGACACTCGGCTACTTCCTCCTTCCAGATGTCCTCGCAGATCGGAACGCCGATGCGCACGCCTCGCACGCTGATCGGGCCCGGCAGCGGCCCGGGATCGAAAACGCGCTTCTCGTCGAAGACGCCATAGTTGGGAAGCTCGACCTTGCAGCGCACAGCCTCCACGCGCCCGTTCTCGACAAAGGCCGCCACGTTGTAGAGACGGCCCGCGTCGGCCCAAATCGTCCCGATGAGTGCGGCGGGGCCTTTCGAAAGGGCTGGCGCCAGCTCCTCAACCTTTTGGCGCGCGGCACGCTGAAAGGCAGGCTTGAGAACGAGATCCTCGGGCGGATAGCCGGTGATGAAGAGTTCCGGAAAGACGATGAGATCCGCGCCTTCGCGGGCTGCCGTATCGTAGGCCGCAAGAACCTTCGCCGCATTGCCCTCGAGGTCTCCGACGACCGGGTTCAGCTGAGCGAGAGTGATTTTGAGGTGGTTGGAGCGTTCGGACATTCGCGGAACTTACGGATTGGCACGCCCATGGTCCAGCCCTTTGGACTGAGGCGAATGCCGTGCCGGGGGAGACATAGCGGGAGTGATCCTTCTGCCTCTACGTCCAGCTAGGGCCGCCGCGCCACGGCGAGACCCACGGCAGCCAGTCCGAGTATGCACCCCGTCACGCGATTGAGCCAAAGTCCTCCGCTCTTCAATCTGCCTCGCACCCTGTCCGCCATTACGGCCCAGCAGCTGTCAAGGACGAGCGCGAGTACGAGGAACGTTGCCGCGAGCACGGCAAGCTCGCTCGTTCTGTTCCCCGCCGATGAGACAAACTGGGGAAGGAAGGCGGCATAGAAGAATAAGGTCTTCGGATTTGTCAGCGAGACAAGGAAGCCGCGCACGAACATGGTCCGAGCCGATCCTTGGCCTGCCTCCGCACTCAATGTTGCGGCCGGGCCCCGCCAGGCCTCGATTGCGAGATAGACGAGATATGCGACACCAATCCAGCGCAGCACCTCGAAGCCCTGTGCGGCCAAGGCGAGGATGCCAGATAGTCCCGCGACCGTGAGCGCGAGCTGGATGAGCATCGCAGTCGAGGTTCCAGCAACGGTCATGAGGCCGAAGCGCAGTCCGTGTGCGGCGCTGTTGGCGACGATCACGGCTACGTTCGGGCCCGGAATTGCAATAAGTGCAACACTGGCCGCAATGAAGGCGACGTAGAGCGAGCTGTTCTCAAGCACGGCTTACTCCTCATCCTCCCCGGACGGGACCGGGAACTCGATGTCCGGGTCCCAGCAGAGGCCGCCATCTTCATTGACACGCGCCTCCGCCAGCAACGGCAAGAGGCCGAGAAATAGCGCCGTGATCCACATAGAGGCCCGCATGAGGAAGCCCTCCGTTCCCGGAAACGACGTCGTTCCGCTCGCCTGCTCCTCTATTCGGCGGCTGCCTCGGGCACCTTGGTGCCCCGGCTCGCACGTTCGAGCTTCATGCGCTCGGCAACGAGGAAAGCGAGCTCAATCGACTGATCGGCATTGAGACGAGGATCGCAGTGGGTGTGGTAGCGGTCGGAGAGATCGGTTTCCGAGATGGCAGAAGCCCCGCCAGTGCATTCGGTGACGTTTTGACCCGTCATCTCGACGTGGATGCCGCCCGCGTGCGTTCCCTCGGCGCGATGAACGTCGAAGAACACCTCGACCTCCTTAAGAATGCGGTCGAACGGGCGCGTCTTGTAGCCGGAGGCAGCCGCGATCGTGTTTCCGTGCATGGGATCGCAGCTCCAGACCACCTGCTTGCCCGCCTTCTGCACGGCACGAATGAGCTTCGGAAGTGCGCTGCCAGCCTTGTCGTGCCCGAAACGGCAGATGAGCGTCAGACGGCCCGGTTCGTCCTTGGGATTGAGGATATCGATGAGCCTCAAGAGACCATCGGTATCGAGCGACGGCCCGCACTTCAAACCGATCGGATTCTTAATGCCGCGGAAATATTCGACATGCGCGTGATCGGGCTGACGCGTTCGATCGCCGATCCAGAGCATATGTCCCGAGGTCGCGTACCAGTCGCCCGATGTTGAATCGAGACGCGTCAGCGCCTGCTCGTAGCCGAGCAGCAGCGCCTCGTGGCTGGTGTAGAAACTCGTCGAGCGCAACTGGGGGGTGTTGTCACTGGTGATACCGCAGGCGCGCATGAAGTCCAGCGTCTCGGCAATGCGGTCGGCAAGCGCCTGATAGCGGTGGCCCTGCGGGCTGTCCTTGACGAAGCCCATGTTCCACTGATGCACGCGCTCGAGGTCCGCGTAGCCGCCGGTTGCAAACGCGCGGATGAGGTTCAGCGTCGCCGCTGACTGGCGGTACGCCTCGAGCTGACGATTGGGATCGGGGATGCGTGCTTCCGGCGTGAATTCAGGGCCGTTGATGATATCGCCGCGATAGCTTGGCAGCTCCTTTTCACCTTTCTTCTCTGTGGGTGAGGAGCGCGGCTTGGCGAATTGCCCCGCGATGCGTCCGACCTTCACGACAGGCAAGCCGCCGGCGTAAGTCAGTACGATGGCCATCTGCAGGAACACGCGGAAAAAATCGCGAATGTTATCGGCGCGGTGCTCGGCGAAACTTTCGGCGCAGTCGCCCCCCTGCAACATGAAACCATTACCGGCGGCAACTTCCGCCAGCCGTTTCTTGAGCGCTCGAGCTTCGCCAGCAAAAACGAGCGGCGGGAACGTCGAAAGCTTTGCTTCGACTTCCTTGAGGAGCGCCTTGTCCGGGTAATCGGGGACCTGGACAATTGGCTTTGCGCGCCAGCTTTCGGGTGACCAGGTGGCCGCCATAAGATTTTACTCCTTTACCGCCTGAAAACTGGCCGGCCAGTCGATGCGACTGCAGCCAATCCAGTATGGCATTAGCTCGCGCTTATAGGTCAAGTCTTTGAAAAAGGCCAGATATTGAAATTGCGGCGCTTCGAGCGCGAGTTGCAGCACGAAGCCCGAACGAATCCCGGGGTTATGGAGTGGAGAACTTGGGAGATGCCGCATCCGGCGGATCCTCCGGGGCTGAAGGCCCGGCCATATCGCTCACAGACGCGGGCTCCGGTTCGGGCGCCCCACCTTCCCGATGCATCTCGACTTCGATCGTAATTTGAATTTCGTCAGAGATGTACGGAATGGTGCGGGTTATTCCCCAGTCGCTGCGCCGAATCTGCGTCGTCGCCGAAAATCCCGCCGAGTAGTGGCCCGCGTAGACTGGATTGATGCTCGCCAGCGGATGCGGGCCAACAAAATTCCAGACGAAGTCGAGGGTGACGGGCTTGGAAATTCCGTTGATCGAAAGGTCTCCCGTCACGTCTCCTGTCCGGTCGCTGTTCATGCGGACCGAGGTACTCGTAAAGCTGATTTTCGGATGCGCGGCAGAATCGAAAAATTCGCCCGACTTCACGAGATGCTCATCGAGTTTGGCCACACCCGTCGAAACGCTTGCAACCGGAATGCTCACCTCGACGGAGCTCGCCTGAAGATTGTCCGGGTCGAGCTCGACGCGCCCTGTGATATCGGTAAAGCGTCCGCCCTGGCGGGACAATCCGAGATGGTCCCAAGTGAAGCGGACCTCGGTGCGCTGCTTGTCGAGAATATAAGTATCGGCACGCGCGCCCGCTGCAGAGAAGCCGCCAACTGCAAGGAGCGCCAAAAGCAACGGGCCATATCCGGGATA
>CAZSNH010000232.1:0-5240 GCA_964607855.1 uncultured Hyphomicrobium sp.
CCGGTCCATAGCTGTCTGCGGTATCGATAAAGTTGATGCCGAGTCCAGGAAGGCGCTCGAGAACGCGGCGCGCCTCCGCAGGATTTGCGGGTGCTCCCCAAACGCCACTCCCCGTAATCCGCATAGCGCCGAAGCCGAGGCGATGGACTGGAAGCTCGCCACCAATCAGGAACTTACCGGATCGGGCGGCAAGCAATTGAGACATTGGAACGCACCGTTGCTCCAGGCTGACGCATCACCACGGCAGGCACCACTTGGCCCAAAGGGCTCGTCCAGGGACGCGCGTGGGATGATTGTTCCGAGTAGAGCCGACACCGAAACAGCCTCGGTCAGGACTATGGGTTGAAGGTTCCAGTCCGTCAAGCTGACCGGAGAAGAGCGCGGGTTCGGATAATTTAGCTCGCAAACCGCGGCCGCGGCCACGAGCACCAACCCCTTAAACAAAGAAGATGGACGAAGGCCACTGCCAAGAACTCCAGTCGCGAAGCGATTGGGCGTGGGGGAGTAGCGGGCAAAATGAAGCAAGCCAAGTTACGTGCAGCACGATGACCAGCGGTAACGGTGGAAAATATCTGCTCTGCAATGCTCCGCTGCGGCAGTGTTGCAGCGTTCTCACCTATCGCATTGCAGCACGAAAAAAGTTCCGTCTTGGCTCTATCTCAAGTCCCTTACGAGGTGCAAACTTACGAAAGCGATTCGAGTCTGCGTTCACGTCCAGAGTACGTGTGCCCTGTGAGATCCAAACATGTTCACAGATTGTTAGGAGCTTTTTGGCACACTCGGAAAGGTTTTTATAACCCCGCGATGAGGCTCACCTCGGGCGCTGCCCGCTGAACTGGATTCCACTCTATGACAAAAGCTCTGCTTCATTCGTTTGTGGCTGGCATCGGTCTCTTTGTTATTGCGATTACCGCTCTCGCATTCTCTGCGGCGGATGCCGGTGAGATTCCGAAATCCGTCAAGAGAGCCTGCCGAAGTGACTACTTCGCCTATTGCAGCATGCACCGCGTCGGAAGCCCCGAGCTTCGCCAGTGCATGCGCGCGAACGGTAAGCGTCTCTCGCGCGGATGTGTTGACGCTCTTGTCGCTGCAGGTTTGGCTCCAAAGCCGAAGAAGACCAAAGTCGCGGCCACCAATTAATTGTCTAGACGACTGTCTGTCGGCGGAACTTCGAGAGGGTTGATTCGCCGGTTATCCCTGCCGAATCGGTCAGCGGGGAGCTAATTATGGCAATTACTCTGCATTCGGCTCGTGCAGCGCGATGAACTCGTGTTGCGTGCGCACCAGCAGTGTAACTTTATGCGATTATTACTATTTTGATTAGGACCAGGCTTCCGGCTTCGACCTTCCAATGGGACGGTTACGCTGCATTGCGCCATCGGTTGCCTTTGGTTCTCATGCAAATCTGTGCCTAGATTTCGATCATCGGGGGGAAGGGGTGCCACTTTTTTCATCGTGATGGCACCGTCCGATGGGGTGGCGGCGTTCGGAGGAACCTCGATTGGAAAGCAAACCTCAACAGGGAAGAGGAGAGGTTCGATATGTCACTTATATTGGCACTCGCGGTGTCCATCGGTTTGCTCGGTGGTGTCCTAGCTTGGTTGTTACTGGGTCCCCTCGGCGGGACAGGCTTGCAATTATGGGCCGCCTTCATTGCCTGGGCGAGCTACTATTCGGCGGGCGGTAAGGAAGCAGGAATGAAGGCCAGCCTGATTGGCGGAATCTGGGGCGCCATAATGGGCTGGGCCGCGCTCATGGGAGTTAATGCGCTTACGGGTTCGGGATATGACGTGCCCATGGCGGCTGCAATTTCCGTTGGTGCCACGGTCTTTGTGATGATCTTGGGTGCCTACGTTCCAGCGCTGAGTTCAATCCCGTCGGCAGTCTATGGATATGCGAGCACTGCGGCCTTTGCGCTGCTCGCCGGCAAGCTCGGAGCTCTCACAGTGCCCGCGCTTGGAGAAAATCCATTGCTCACGGTAGTTGCTTCATTCGTCGTGGGCAGCATTTTTGCCTACGTATCCGAGAAGTTGGCCGGAATGATGAGTTCGTCGTAGCAATTACGAACTTGTGGCTGAAGGACGGGCGGCTCCCGCAGAAACGCTGGGGCCGCTCACGGGTTAGGGCCTCGATGGTTCTTGGCTAATTGATTGTGATCACCGTGCCTTCCATGGCGGGGCCGGAATCTTCGGGTTTTGCGCGGCGGGGATGATACTTTTATTGGAGATAGGCCCTTGAGAAGGGCTGCGTTCTTAGCGTTTGAGCGGATGGCCACGTCGTAGGCGTCGCCCACAAAGGAAATGAAACCGGCGACACTATCGAGAGTCGAATTCCCGATCATGCGCCGCAGGGTCAGCTTGCGCCATTGGTCGGAGCGGATTATGGCTGGAGCGTCGCCGTCCAGGGTTTGCGGCTGCGACGGGGGGTTTTCATCATGCTGTTGCGTTTGTTGATGTCGACCGGCAACATTTTTCTGTCGCTCGTGCTCGGAGCCATTGCGTTGGCTTTCGTGGGCTACAACGATCCAGAGCTTCTTTCGTATCTGCTCGGATGGGCGCGCAATCTCAAGGCAATGATCACGGGGCTCGGGCTTGATCCCAAGTACAACATCTGGCTTGAGCTCCTGCTCGAGGAGCGTCAGCTTCTCTTCATGGGTTTCACGATCGTCGCCCGTATCATGTTGTCCCTTCTAGCCGGCTTCGTTGCCTTTCTTTTCGGCCGGGAGTAGCAACAACTCGGGCGGCAGGTTTCCAATCGCAAGGTTAACCGCACCTTAGCCAAGCCGACGCTATTGTTCCGATTGATGTGGCCGCTGCAGTGGTTCCGCATCGCTTCGGGCGTTGCGTAGGGAGTGCGCAATTCGAGTCATGGGACTGTTCTCGCGGCATCGTTCCCAAAACGCGCTGCCCTCGGCGTTGTCGGCCGCGCCACTGAGCCGGCGCGGACCGCTGAGCCACCTTCCCCTGAAACTTCAGCTCTTCTTGGGGCTCCCCCTTGCGTTCGGTGCTCTGACAGGCGCCGTAGTTGGGATGCTCTTCGTCTATTACACCATTGTGTTCCCAGACCCGCTGTCGCTGCGCCAAAAGGAGCGTGCGCCCGTCATTCGCATTCTTGCGCGCGACAACAGCGTTCTCGCCGAGCGTGGCGGCGCCGACGATTACATCCCGCTCGATCTCGTTCCTCCAGTTGTGATCGATGCCGTCATCGCGACCGAAGACCGGCGGTTCAATGACCATTGGGGTCTGGACCCCGTAGGACTGGTGCGCGCTGCGCTTGCAAACCTGAGGGCAGGCCGTGTTGCCCAGGGCGGCTCGACGCTGACGCAGCAACTCGCCAAGAACCTCTTCCTCACATCCGAGCGAACAATGGGACGCAAACTCGAGGAACTCGTTCTCGCCGCTTGGCTCGAAATGCGTCTTGGCAAGCGGGATATTCTTGAGCTCTATCTCAACCGCGTCTACTTCGGGGGCGGCGCTTATGGCATCGAGGCGGCGTCGCAACGCTATTTCGATAAGTCGGCGCGAGAGCTATCGACCGCCGAGGCGGCCGTGCTCGCCGGCCTTCTCAAAGCTCCCTCGAAATATTCACCATTCGTCAATCCGGAAGCGGCGCGCGCCCGCGGCCGAATCGTCCTTACCAAAATGCGGGAATGCCGCGCCATTACGCCGGATGAGGAGGCGCGCGCGCGCGCCGAAGAGGTGCGCTTTGTCAGTGTAAAGCAGCAACAGACCGCAGCTGGCATCGACTATGCTGTCGACTATATTTTAGAACGCCTGCCGTCCATGATCGGAAGCGACCACTTCGAGGTGATCGTTGAAACAACGATCGATGCTGCCCTGCAGGTCAAGGCCTCCGACGCGCTGCAGAAAGCACTCGCCGTACAAGGACCCAATCTGGCCGCGACCCAAGGTGCCATCACGATCCTCGATGGCGACGGCAGCATACTGGCTCTCGTAGGCGGGCGTTCATATGCTGAAAGTCAATTCAATCGCGCGATCAAAGCCAAGCGCCAGCCGGGATCGGCGTTCAAGCCGTTCGTTTATCTTGCTGCTCTCGAAGCCGGACTGTCGCCCGAAAGTGCGACCTATGACTTGCCGCTCAATCTCAAAGGATGGTCGCCGAAAAACGATAACGGCAAATATTTGGGGGCTGTTACACTGCGCCATGCCCTCGCGCAATCGATCAACACAGTGGCCGTGCGCCTCCTGCTGGATACTGGCGCACGCCAGGTGGCAAACGCAGCACACAAACTGGGCATCAAGTCGGACCTGCGCGAAGATCCCTCCTTGGCGCTCGGAACGTCAGAAGTATCCCTTTTGGAACTGACGGGCGCTTACACGGCCTTCGCAAACGGCGGGTATGCGGTTGAGCCCCATGTCGTGCGCCGTGTGCGACTGGGCTCGGGCCGCGTCCTCTATGCTCGCCCCGCTGCCAAGGTTCACCGGACGATCCCCCTTGCACACCTCGGTGCCATGAACAGCATGCTTCATAGCGTCATGACCGAGGGCACGGGACGGCGGGCAGCACTCACCGCCCATCCGGCGGCAGGCAAGACTGGAACGAGCCAGGAATTTCGGGACGCCTGGTTTGTCGGCTACACGGCTTACATGACGGGGGGTGTGTGGATCGGCAACGACAACGGCCAACCGATGAACAAGGTGCGGGGCGGCCAGCTCCCGGCCGAGGTCTGGCGCGACGTGATGCAGTTCGCGCATCGGGACAAGATGCCGTTAGCGCTTGCGGGATTAGCAGCTGGTCCGAGTTTGAATGAAGACGAAGTAGATTCTCCCCTCGAGACATCGGCGCTTGGAGTAGTTAGCAGCGAAAAAGATGTGCCGCGGCTGGCGCGCAAGATTGCGCCCCTCAAGGATCCGGTTGCGATCAAGGTGCCGGCATGGACCAAGCCACCGGCGGCGAAAACGATGAGCTATCCGAGGGAGCCGATCAGCGAAGACTTCATCGCCCGCGCGCTGTCGGCAGAAGGCGCAGCTGATGCGACCACCGCTCCTATCAAGGCACGTATCGGGGTGACGGAAATCAAGGACGGCCGGTTCATCGTGCGCCCGCCCGCAGGGATGATGTCACTCGGCGCCGGATCGGCCACAAACGGTGTTGAGGAGGCAACGGGCAACTCCCTCGCCTGCCGCTACCTCGGTCTTTTCTGCTGAATTTTTCGTCGAAATTATAACGTGTTAGATGGGCGCCGTCAGCGCTCCAGGCTTGCGCTTGTCCTGTTGACA
>CAZSNH010000233.1:0-5219 GCA_964607855.1 uncultured Hyphomicrobium sp.
CGGCGACCACATCGGCTACTTGCCTCAGGACGTCGAGTTGTTCGAAGGAACAATCAAGGACAACATCGCCCGCTTCGAGGAAGATCCCGACAGCAAGGCCGTCATCGAAGCGGCGCAGGCGGCAGGCGTCCACGAGATGATCCTGCGCCTTCCCGAGGGTTATGAGACACAGCTTGGCGATCGCGGTTCAGCACTCTCTGCAGGACAGCGTCAACGCATTGCACTCGCACGCGCACTCTATAAGAAGCCATTCCTGGTTGTCCTTGATGAGCCGAATTCCAATCTCGATGCGGAGGGCGAGGATGCGCTATCCAAGGCCATTCAGAGCGTGCGTGCCCGCGGGGGCATCGTGACCGTAATTGCTCATCGCCCCGGCGTGCTAGCCGCGGTTGATCTCATTGCCGTCGTCGGCAACGGTCAAATCACGGCCATCGGGCCAAGAGACGAAATACTGCAGAAGGCCGTAAAGTCTTCCCATCCCATGTCCATACCCGCAGGCTCGCCTAAGATTGCAACGGCTGCGGCGGCCGCCATCACTGCTCCCCCTGTGGCGGCCCAGATGTCGACGAAATAGGACCTCACGAGGAACCGGCAAACAGACATGATCTTCGGTCACAAAAAGAGGCAGCGAACGCCGGGTGACGAGGCCGATGTCGGCTTTTCGAGGCGTGTTGCTCTGAGCTTCGCGCTGATCAGTCTTCTCGTGTTCGGAATTGGAGGCTGGGCTGCGGTCTCCAAGCTCCAAGGTGCCGTCATCGCACCGGGGAATGTGGTGGTCGAAAGCAATTCAAAGAAGGTGCAGCACCCAACCGGCGGCGTCGTCGGAGCTATCCATGTCAAGTCCGGTCAATGGGTGGACGCGGGCGAGGTTGTCATCCGCCTTGACGACACACAGACACGCGCCAATCTTGGCGTCTTAACGAGCCAGCTCACCGAGCTGATGGGCCGCAAAGCGCGTCTCATCGCAGAACGCGATGGCTTGGACGAAATCGTATTTCCAGATGCATTTGAATCAAGCCATCCCGATGCCGGGCACGTCGCGGAGGGTGAGCGGCGGCTCATGGAGGCGCGCAGGAAATCCGCCGAATCTCAGAAGGCGCAGCTCAAGGAGCGGATCGGTCAGTTCAATTCCGAAATCGAAGGCTTGAAGCGCCAGGAGATGGCCAAGAGCCGCGAACTCGAGCTCATCAAAGACGAGCTCGATCGTGTCGAACGCATGTTCAAGCAGCAATTGACGCCCTATACGCGTGTACTCGCAATGCAGCGCGACTGGGCCCGCGTAGAAGGCGAGCACGGCGCGCTCCTGTCGCAGATCGCTCGCGCGGGCGGCCAGATCAGTGAAATCGAACTCAAGATCATCGAGATCGACGACACAATTCGCACCGACGCGCAGAAGGAATTACGCGACCTCGAGGCACGCATTGCCGAGTTCAGCGAACGGCGGATCGCGGCTGAGGATATGCTGAAGCGAATCGACATCCGGGCTCCGCAATCCGGCATCGTTCATGGTCTTTCCGTGCATACGGTGGGCGGCGTGATCGGACCGGGCGAGACGGTCATGGAAATTGTTCCGATCGAAGATCAGAAAGTGATTGAAGTCCGTTTGGCGCCCACCGACATCGATCAGGTGACCATCGGACAGAGTGCCATCCTAAGGTTTCCGGCCTTCAACCAGCGCACGACCCCCGAGCTCAAAGGGTCGGTTTCGCGGGTGGCCCCCGATCTCACCCGGGAAAAGGAAACGGGAATGGCCTATTACCTCGCCAGGATAAGTATCGACGAAGAGGACCTTTTGAGGTTCAAGAACATGAGCCTTGTCGCCGGCATGCCCGTCGAAAGCTTCATACAGACGGGCGAGCGTACGGCCCTTTCGTACCTGGTCAAACCTTTCAGCGACCAGATCGCCCGTGTTTTCCGCGAAGAATAAGAAATGCTCACGGGGCGTTTCCAGGTCATGCTAGTCTGAGCCCCGCCGCGCAGCAGATTCTCATCAGCTGCGCATGCCGAACTGCCCATCACGGGCTCCACCCAAGATGACCTGAACAATGGCCGAGAAGCCCAAGGCCCCTCTCAACGATAAGGCACCAGAGCCAGAATCCGCCAATTTGGCGCCGCATGTGATAAACGATGTGGAGCAGGCACTGCGGTTGTCGCAGATCCGCTTGGCAGGGATCGTGGACAATGCCGATGACGCCATCATCTGCGTCGACGAGTCCCAGACCATCACGCTTTTCAACCACGGCGCCGAGAAGATTTTTGGATATCTCTCGGGTGAGATCATCGGCAAGCCACTGGCAAATTTGATTCCTGATCGCTTTCGGACCCGGCATTCAGAGCATGTGACCGCATTCGGCCGCGGGGATGTTGCGGCGAGCAAGATGGGTTCGCGCGGCTTAGTCATCGGCAAGCGCAAGGACGGGACGGAATTTCCGGCCGAGGCCACAATCCTGAAACAAATGACCAATGTCGGGATCGAATACACGACAATCCTGCGAGACGCTTCCGAACGCCGTCGAATCGAAGATCGGCTCGAGCAGCGCGTAGCCGAGCGCACGCGGGAGCTGCGCGATGAAATGCGGCGTCACCAGGAATCCCAGGCTGCCGTCGCCCGCCTACAACGCATGGAGTCGCTCGGTGCACTCACCGGAGGCATCGCTCACGATTTCAATAATCTCTTGACCGTGATCTCCGGCAATCTCGAATTGATCGGCATGGACCTCGAGACCGAACGCGCGCGAAAGTATCTCGACGAGGCGCTGCGGGCCGTCGAGATCGGGGCCCGACTCAATCAGCGTCTCATGACGTTCGCCAAGCAGAGGAGGCTTGCGCCTACCTCCATAAATCTTAATGAGCAGGTGATCGGCGTGCGAGAGCTGCTGCGCCGGTCACTCGGGGAAGCGATTACGCTTACAACAGAGCTCGCCGACGATCTTTGGACAGTCAAGGCCGACCCGAGCGAAGTCGAGAACGCACTGCTCTATCTTGCGGTCAATGCACGCGATGCCATGCCGGCGGGAGGCACACTGACGGTCACGACAGGCAACATAACTATAGACCCGCCGGGCGGCCCCGATGGGCCGGAACCGGGCGACTATGTTATGCTTTCCGTTTCCGATACCGGTGCTGGCATCCCGCCCGAAATTCTGCCCCGAGTCTTCGATCCGTTCTTTACGACGAAGGAGCCCGGAAAGGGAACCGGCCTCGGACTTTCGACCCTTTACGGCTTTGTCAAGCAGTCGGGGGGCCATGTTCGAATCGACAGTTCCGTCGGTGCAGGAACGACCGTCACGATCTATCTGCCGCGAGTGACTGTAGTTGCCGCCGCAGAGCTGAAGCCTGCATTTGCGAGCAGAGGATTGGGCGGGGAGCATCGCACGATCCTCGTCGTCGAAGACAATCCAGACGTGAGACGAATTACCATCGAGCGCATCGAGGCACTCGGACATGCCGTAATCGCCTGCGCCAACGGCAGGGAAGCCCTCGATATCCTCGAATCGAAGAAGAGGATCGATCTCGTTTTCAGCGATATCGTCATGCCGGGCGGCATTTCAGGCGTGGAGCTTGCGCGCATCTGCAATAAGCGTTGGCCGTCAATAAAATTCATCTTGACGTCTGGCTACAGCGGGCTTGATGAAGGCGACGAGTTTCCAGAAGGTCTGAGGATTCTCGAAAAGCCTTATAATCAGCAGGCACTCGCAGCAGCACTCGGCACCGCATTGGGCTCGGGCTGAGCTTCCTCGGCCGATCAGATTTTCAAGACGTCCGCGGCCAGCACGTAGCCGACGCCGCGTACCGTCTTGATCAGCTTCGGAGCTTCGCTGTCGGCTTCGATCTTTTTGCGCAGCCTCCCGACAAGCGTGTCGATCGAACGGTCAACCGGCGACCATTCGTGGCCCTTCAAGAGATCCATGATCATGTCCCGCGACAAGACCCGATGCGGCCGGCGAACCATGAGAGCAAGGAGATCGAACTCGGCCGTCGTCAAGGCGATTTCTTCACCGTCTGGCTTCATCACCACGCGCGATTGAAGATCGAAGATCATACTATCAAGCCTATAGCGCTCGCGGGTTCCGGCAACGGCCGCAGATTGCGTGTCGTTGGAGGACGCATAGCGGCGTAGCACCGCTCGAACCCGGGCAAGGACCTCCCGCAGATTGAACGGTTTGACAATATAATCGTCGGCCCCTAACTCGAGCCCCACCACGCGGTCGATGTCACCGGACTTTGCCGTAATCATGATGATCGGCACGTCGCGGCTTGCGCGAACTTGCCGCGCCAGCGACAATCCATCCTCACCCCGCAAATTGAGATCGAGGGTGATGAGGTCGACATGGGCTTTGTCCAGCACCGACAACATGTCGCTCCCGCTGCTGGCTACGGAAACCTGAAATCCCTCTCTCTCGAAGAAGTTACGCAACAGCTCGCATACCTGCTCCTCATCATCGACGACAAGAATGTGTTGTTGTGCGGCGGTAGTCATAGAATCGAGCTCGGACATGCAGTTGTGTTGCCCGTTCAGGGGCGTTGTTACAAACTGTTACACATTAATTCCCATGTGTCGAACCTGAGATACACGAGCGAGCTTCCATGGCCCAACTTGATTTGGGTCCACAGAAGGTCAACCGTGATGCAAACAATCGGGACACATAGCAACCTTCCAAGGCACAAGGCGGACATGGGGCACGAGGTGCTCAGTCTCGATGAGCCCGTTGCGGCTGGGCCCGTACGCGTTGTCAAGACCCGCGAGCATATATTCATGGCGGGCGACAAGAGAACAAGTCTGTTCAAAATCGACAGTGGATGCGTCTGCCTCTACAAGATCATGGCAGATGGGCGCCGGCAGGTTCTTGATTTTGCTTATCCGGGTGATTTCATCGGGCTCGGCTCGCAGTCAGAGCACTCGTTTAATGCTCAAGCCTTGGAGCCGACACGACTGAAGTCGTTGACCGTCGCGACGCTCACGCAGTTGGCAGCGCGCGACCCAAGGCTTGGCTTGAAACTGTATGAGGCCCTCTCAAGGGAGCTCGAAGCCGCCCAGGACCACCTCTTCACGGTGGGCCAGCGGACCGCCATAGAGCGTGTTGCCAGTTTTCTTTCGGCACTCTCGCGAAGGAACGCACGGACGGGACAGGATTCGAGCGTCCTCGTTCTTCCCATGACGCGTGCCGACATCGCTGACTTCCTGGGACTGACCATCGAGACGGTCAGCCGGACCTTCA
>CAZSNH010000234.1:0-5218 GCA_964607855.1 uncultured Hyphomicrobium sp.
CGATCGGCTGCTTGATGGTGATATAGCGCTTGCTGCCCATGGTGGTGGGAATCGTGCGCCCGTAGGCGCGCTTTCCTTCTTCGGCGAACCATTCGATGAAGGAGGCGCCATAGGCGACCTCTCCACGCGATTCTACGAGCGGTTTGCCCTGTTCGGCCGTCATGAGTTGTGCGAGACGCTCGGTCTCAGCAATCATGAGGTCGAACCAGCGGCGCATAATCTGCGCTCTTTCCTTCGCGGTTTTCGCGGACCAGGCGGGAAAGGCCGCGCTCGCCGCGTCGATGGCAAGGCGTGTTTCACTAGGTCCCAGATTGGGGACGCGGGCAATTTCCTCGCCGGTTGCGGGATTTGTCACGGGAAATGTCGACGTTCCGGAAATCCATTCGCCGTTGATGAGGGCCTTCGTGGGGTACCAGGGGGCAGCAATATTCATGGGGGCACCTCCTCAGCGTAACGTAATCGAGACGGACTTGAGGTCCGCATACTTATAGAGCGCATGCAGCGAGCGGTCTCGCCCGAATCCGGATTGTTTGAAGCCTCCGAAGGGCATCGTGATGTCGCAGGCATCCCAGCCGTTGATCCAGACGAGGCCGGCCTTGATCTCGCGGGCAGCGCGGTGAGCGAGACTAATATCGCGCGTCCAGACGCCGGAGGCCAAGCCGAATATCGTGTTGTTGGCGATGGCGAGGGCTTCATCGGCATCGCGGAAGCGGGTGACGGCAAGCACGGGGCCGAACACCTCCTCCTGAGCCAGCGTCGAGGCCGGCGTCACGCCGTTGAAGACCGTAGGTTCCACGAAGTAGCCGCCGCTTTCCTCGCGCACCCGGCTGCCGCCATGAGCAAGTCTTGCTCCTTCCTTTTTGGCAGTGTCGATATAGCCGAGCACCGTGTTCATCTGGCCTTCTGAGACCATGGCGCCGAAATTCGTTTTGGGCTCCAGCGGGTCGCCGGGGACGAACTCCTTGGCCGCCTGGACAAGCTTCTCCAGGAATTTGTCCTCGATCTTGGAGTCGACGAGCAGACGGGAACCCGCCGTGCAGACTTCTCCTTGGTTGTAGAATATGCCAAAGGCGGCGTGCGCTGCGGCAGCATCCAGATCCGGGCAGTCCGCAAAGATGATGTGAGGTGATTTGCCGCCGAGTTCGAGGCTCACACGCTTCAGATTGCTGTCGGCAGCATACTTCATGAGCATGCGCCCCACTGGGCCGGAACCCGTGAAGGTCAGCATATCGACGTCCATGTGGAGGGCGATTGCCTTTCCGGCGACCGAGCCCTTGCCCGTGACGACATTGAGCACGCCGGCAGGAACACCGGCTTCGAGTGCGAGCTCGCCGAGCTTCAATGCCGTCATGGATGTCAGTTCAGCAGGTTTCAAGACAACCGAATTTCCCATGGCGAGGGCTGGGGCCACCTTCCACATCGTGAGATGGATTGGAAAGTTCCAGGGCATGATGGCGCCGACGACGCCCAAGGGCTCATGCACGGCATACGAGAAGCGGTCGGCCGTCTCAGGGCCCACCTCTCCGTGGATCTTGTCGAGGGCTTCCGCGTAATAGCGCAAGGTACGGATCGAGGAGGGTACGTCGAACGAGATGGTATCTCGAATGGGCTTGCCGGAATCGAGGCTTTCGAGCGTGGCGAGCGTTTCGAGATCGCGTTCCATAAGGTCCGCGAGCTTGAACATGATGCGCTTTTTCTCGCGGTAGTGAAGATTGCGCCAGCGCTTATCCTCGAAGGCGCGGCGGGCGGCGGCAACGGCGAGATCCACATCCGTTTCGTTACACAAGGCAATCTTGTTAAGGACTTGGCCATTGCGGGGGGCAATGTTGTCGAATGTTGCACCGGTCGCGCTCCCAACGAGCTTCCCGTCGATGACGGCCTTGCCGGGCAACGCGATGGCCTTTGCCAGATTTTCGAAATGCGCAAGCGAGGTCATGCGAACCTCTCCTTCATGCTACGCGGGCGTACCATTGATGATCGAGTGCGGTGACGACGCGCTCGAAGCTGTTGCGCTCGGCCTGCTTCAAACGCGAGTAGATGGTCTGGAAATGGGTTCCGAACGCTTCGCGGACAATGGGAGAGGCTTCGAATCGCGCGAGCGAGTTGACCCACGCGGTTGGCAGTGCGAGGGAGCCTTCGCAGCTGTCTGCATTGCCCTTGACCTCGGGACCGGGGTCGAGCTTGTTCTGAATGCCGTGACGGATGCCAGCCAGGATGCCGGTTAGGACGAGATACGGGTTGGCATCGGCACCGGCGATGCGGTGCTCGACGCGCGTTGCCGCAGGCGACGAATTGAGCACACGCAGCGAGACCGTGCGGTTGTTGTAGCCCCAGTGCGCCGCCATGGGCACATAGGACTTAGGCTGATAGCGCCGATACGAGTTCGCTGACTGAGCCCAAATCGCCATGAAATCACCCATGGTTTCGCGCAGTCCGCCCAATGCATGGCGGAACGTTTCCGAAATGGGTTCACCGGCAAAGAGGTTCTTGCCTGTGCCGTCGACAAGGCTGACGTGAACGTGCATGCCAGAACCCGACCAGTCATGGTGCGGCTTTGCCATGAATGTCGCTTCCATGTTGTGGGCGCGGGCGGCGGCCTTCACGGCGCGTTTCAGGAGCAGCCCGTCGAGAGCGGCGCCAACGGCGTCTTTCTTGTGCTTAAGGTTGATCTCGAACTGGCCGGGTCCGGCCTCCTGCAGCACGGCGTCGACAGGAAGTTTCTGGGCTTCGGCAATCCGATAGATGTCGTCGATGAAGGCGCCTGCGCAGTCCAGCTCTTCGAACTGGTAGAGCTGCTGCCAATCTGGATTGGAGACCATTCCTGCAGGTGTCTTGAGTTCGAAATTTTCGTGAGCGTTGGCAGAGCTCACATAGAATTCGAGCTCGACGGCCGCGACGGCGTGCTGACCAGCCTTTGCAAGAGCGCCGACCTGCTGTTCGAGCTTGCGGCGCGGATCAAGCCCTGCGCCATCGCCAACGGGCACCATGACCGCTTGCGCGTGGGTTGTGCCATTGATGCTGACGGGAGCCAAGGTATCCGCAAGCACGCGGAATTCGAGGTCTGGGTCCCCCGTCTCCCACAGAAGTCCCGTCTCCTCGCAGCAGGTTCCCCGCGCGTCCATGATGTAGACGGTCGATGGGAACATGATGTCCTTACTGGCGAAGGCCGCCAGTTCCGTGGGGCGGATGCGCTTGCCTCTCCCGATGCCGTTCATGTCGTACATCAGGATGTCGATCCATTGCAGGCTTGGGTAACGGGCGACGAAGTCCTTCGCCTCTTCGGCCGTGAGATACCGTTCGCTCATGATCGTGATACTCCGCGGGCCGCCGATCCAAAGCGTCGGAAGAGTTCGATTGAAACGGGATTGCTTTTGGCCTGCCACTCGGGGTGCCACTGGACGCCAAGCAGGAAGGGATGGTCTGGGCTGCCGCGCACGGCCTCGACGAGACCGTCCTCGGCGAAGGCCTCCGGGATCAGGGGCTTTGCAAGGTCTTTGATACCTTGGCCGTGCAGGGAATTGACCTCTATTCTGTCGCGTCCGATCCATTCCCGGAGGCGGCCCTCAAGCCTCAGCGAATGCACCGGTCCCCATCGCTCGTCGAGGGGCAAGCCCTTGCGCTCGCGATGGTCGTTCATCTCGCTTTCGTTATGCACTTCCTGGTGCAGCGTACCGCCAAGTGCGACGTTGAGCTCCTGAAAACCGCGGCAGATCGCAAACAGCGGAATCTTCTCGGCAACCGCGGTCTTGACGAGCGGCAGCGTCAGCGCATCGCGCGCCGGATCGAGTTGATCGGGAAGGGCAGGGGCCTCGGAGCTGTAGTGCTTCGGCTCGATGTTCGATGGACTGCCGGACAAGAGGATGCCATCCGCAATCGCAAGGATGGCACCGAGGTCGACGAGCGCCTCCTCGAGCGGGATGAGGAGGGGTTGGCAGTCGGCGACCTCGGCGACGGCCGCCGAATATCGGCGGCTCACGGCGTCGAATGTATAGTCGCCGATCTGCTTCGTGCATCCCGGAATGACAACGATCGGCCGGCTCATGCGACGAGTTCCCCGCGCACGTCATTGAGCGTCAAATCGAGCACTTTCGCTATGACGCGCTCCGCCTCCTCAAAGTGCGCTTCGGTCCAAATGAAGGGTGGCGCCGTGACCATCGTGTCGCCGATGGCGCGCATGATGAAGCCCTCGCGCGCAAAATGATTGCGGCAAATCGTGCCGACACGGCCCAGATCGTCGAAGCGCAGACGGCGTTTCTTGTTGGCGACGAGTTCGAAGGCGCCCAGCATGCCGACCGAACGCGTCTCGCCGATCAGTGGATGATCGCGGAATTTGGCGAGCATCTGAGCGAGGCGCGGAGCCAGAAACTGATCCACGCGTTCGACGAGCCGTTCACGTTCCATGATCTCGATGTTCTTCAAAGCCACAGCGCAGGCCACCGGGTGACCGGCATAGGTGTAGCCATGGTAGAACTCGTCATCATAGGAGGCAACGTGATCAGCCACCCGGGGTCCGACGAGAATGCCGGAGAGCGGAACGTAGCCGGAGGTCGCCGCCTTCGCGAACGTGACGATATCCGGCCGGATTCCGTAGTACTCGGACGCAAACCACTTTCCGAGACGGCCGAAGCCCGTGATGACCTCATCGGCGAGTAAGAGCACGCCGTACTTATTGACGATCTTCTGCACTGCCGGCCAGTAAGTCGAGGGCGCGATCTTAAGGCCGCCGGCTCCTTGGACCGGCTCGCCGGCGACGGCGCAGACGTTCTCCGGGCCGACCGCCAGAATTTCGTCCTCGATGGCCTTTGCGGCACGCAGGCCGAACTCTTCAGGGGTCTCGCCTTCGACGGAGTTTCCGTACCAGTAGGGCTCCATGACATGGCGGAAACCATCATAGAGCGGGTACATCTGCCCGTGCATCAGCCCCATGCCGCCCATCGATGTCGCCGCAATGGTCGAGCCGTGGTAGGCGTACTTGCGCCCGATGATGATGCGTCGCTTAGGCTCGCCCTTGGTCGCCCAGAAGTAGCGCATCATGCGAATAGCGGTGTCGTTCGATTCAGATCCCGAGGAGCCGTAGAACACCTGCCGAATTCCGGCGGGGGCGATGTCGGCGAGCTTTTTCGAGAGGTGCACGACCGGCGGATGCGTCGTCTGGAAGAAGGTGTTGTAGTAGGGGAGCTCCAGCATCTGCTCGTACGCGACGTCGGCAATCTCCTTG
>CAZSNH010000235.1:0-285 GCA_964607855.1 uncultured Hyphomicrobium sp.
GCTCGCGCAGTCCAAAGCGCCCACCGAGGACAAGAAGTCGATCCACGAAGATGATCCGCTGGCCAAGGATACAGTAAGCGGGTCCACCGGCGTCGGAGCCGTTGCGGCCCCGCTCGTTTACGATGGAAAAGTCATCGTTGGCATTACGGGTGTCGGCTACGGTCTCCATCTGGAGGACGCGGCTAAGAAAGGCAAGTTGACCGCTGTCATAGGCATGGCCGGCAAGTTCGGACAGCCCGGATTCATGGCCGCGTTCGATGCCGAAACGGGAGCGGAGAAGTGGCG